>CAMPJV010000014.1 GCA_946886975.1 uncultured Taibaiella sp.
GCATACGAGATAGGAGTCCGTCTCGTGGGCTCGGGATGTGTATAAGAGACAGCATAAAATACTTATAGAAAACCCCGGCATTGGGTTTATAGCCTGTGCTTGGGAACCATTCATCCTGCAGGTCTCCATAATAGTTGCTGACACCCGCGAACAAACCAACTTCATGATGTCGCTGGGCCTGAACACAAAGAGGAAGTACCAGTGCCAAGGAGAGTAAAATACGTTTCAAGGCCTTCTGTTTTTTATTGTGATGATGTCGAAAGATAATAACTATTTCTGAAAAACAAAACCATTGTAACCTGCTCCCGACCTGTACCTGAGGGGCTGTAAGCTCCGGTTTTCGCTTCCTGTACGATAAAGCCCCGCATTTGGGCGGGGCTAAAAACCTTGATATACTTATTAAAATATACGTTTTCCTCTTAGGCGCTGCCTCTTCTTTACCACTACCTCATGATATATAGTTTGCCATAGCCGTTCTTGTAGAACTTATCAGCTCCGGATTCCCTGTGTTCTATTCCGCTTCCATTTATAGCGGTAACAACGCGGTATAGGTACACTCCGTTACCCAGGGTCTGGCCATATTGGTCTTTACCGTCCCACTTATACTCAGTAATGTTTCTGCCAATATGCAAAGGACCAAGTTCCTGCCTCGTTATCTCCCTCACTACTTTCCCAGTTACCGTCATGATCTGTATCTTAAACTGGCTCGGCAGCTGTGACCCAGTCATTGTAAACACGAAGGCCGTTGAGGTCGAAAACGGGTTTGGATAGTTAAGAATGTTAGTTATTGATGATTTATTGATCACCTCGAAGGACACTTTGTAGTCAGCATTGCCTGATTCATTTCCTGCTCTATCCCTTCCGTTTACGAACAGGTCATATATTCCATCCTCCTTTAAGTCTGGCCGATACTCAATAGTAGCTTCGTTCTTTCCATTGGCAGGGTTTGCAGGAATGAACTTCGAGATTGTTCCGTCAAAGGGTACAAGTCTGGTGTTGCCTATATCAGAAGGGTAACGGATACGCAGCGACAAGAGGCTGGTATCGTTCAGTGCCAGATACTGGTTCTCATCTCTGAGGGTGATCTTTATGAACGGCTTTGCCGAAACAATGTCCCTGTCAAGGATGTGGATCCCATCAAACGTCACGTCAAGCAGGGGATTGCTTTCGTCGGGTATTACTTTAAAGGGAATATACCCGAGATTGTTTCCATGGTATTGTTCCGGCTGATCGTTATCAGGATTTACTTCTATAAAGAATACGTTATCACCATGGTATGAGGAGGGGTCAAACGACACAAAAGCGTGCAGGGTATCATTCCCGGGAAGTTTCCGATAGCGCCTGCTGGCTATCTCATAGGTGTTGTTGCTCGCATCAATCACTTTGTATTTCACCAGCATGCTGTCCATAGGCAGTTCTGTAAGATTCTCCACCGCAACCACGAATTCCAGGTGCTTGCCAAGATTCAGGCTGTCAGTAAATGCAAACTTGGCAGCCGGATTTAGAGCCGCTTCGGGAACAGGACTATAAAGCACTCTCCAATAGCTCAGCTGCGGACTTGTAAGGTTAAGCGAGTCAAAGCTTGTCCATACCATTCTCAATTGAGGATATATTGCTGCATTTATAAAGCTAAGGCTCGTGTCCTTTGCAACGCCTTGGTATACCACTGTAGTAATGTTGTTCTTGTCGACTCCATATATGGTAACAAACGGCTTGTCATTTTGACCCTGGTTGTCAGGAGCGGAAAATGCCCACTTCAGCTGCTGCCATGCCTGTGCTGGTCCTATGGTTGTACTATTCATATTGCCATTCGTCGTGAATGACGGTAAGTAGAAGTTTTTTACCAGCGTATCCAGCATTGTCTTGCCAAAAAATTGAGACACCGGAAAGCTGTTGTTTCCTTTCTTTCTGAAAAATATGAACGGCCTCACCTGGTTAAATGAATCGATCTGGTTAAACCCCATCCCTGTTAAGCTCGCATACAGCGAATTGCCAGGGTCTGTTTTCCACTCATCAACAAATGAGGTGTCATACTTACCGAGGTTGATCATATTTCGCACCAGGACGTAGTTGCCTGCAGGTATGCTGTCAAGGAAGTGTGCTGCATTGTTTCTTCCTTGTACTGTATTCACAGGAAACTCGAAGGTGTAAGCGTTTCTTGTGTTCAGGCAAACGGGGTAGGCCCCGGACGTACCAAAGGCAGAATCATTGGCCCATGGCAGATTGGTAATTGAGTCAAACACGTTGATTTGTAAGGTACCATCCCAGGGATAACATCCCAGCCGCTGAATATCGGACCCGTTATACATCACTTTCACATACTGAGCCTGATTCCATGGCCAGAGAGGGGTAATGTCGTCATATATAGCATTAGAGGCTGTTATCTGGTTCAGTCCTGTTGTATACCGGAAGGTTCTGTCCGTACCCAGTTCCAGACTGTTGAACGTGTTCTTTTTGTACTGGTAATAGTGCGATTGATTCCATCCCGGACTGCCGTTTGCCAGATAGATAAATGAGCTATAAGACCATTGTTGTGCTCCATTCACTGCACTGTCAAAGGCAGTTCTCCAGTAATAAACAACGCTGTCCTGGTAAGTTATCGAGGGCGTCCATTTAATAACTCCGCCTTCACTTGTAATAGAAGTCTGCTGCTTCGCCGGGCTATTGAATTGTTCTGTCGTATCTATTTCCAGTAAGTACCTCCCCACAGTGCGGAACGGGTTCAGCGTAGATGCCTTAAGTGTGATCGCCTGCTTATTGACGATAGCAAATTCTTGCGGGTAAACAGGTACAAGGTTGTCTGAATAGATAAATAGGTCAAGAGTTGCAATATTGTTGCCTTCACTCGTTTCATCAAATTCCTGCAGATCGTCTATGGTAATTCTTATCTTGTTAAGTCCGATATCGGCTATCTTATCCACCGCAATCCTGATCATGGTGGTATCGGTGCTATAGAGATTTGGTATTTTATAGGTCTTCACGATCTTAGTCGCATTTGCCGGATTGGTATGTTCCACCTTCACACTCACAGAATCATTCACTGCTTGTGCCAGGTTATACGATACGATCTTTAGGGTGAACGAATCCAGGTTTGTGGTCACATTCGCGGGAATGCTAGATATGCGGTTAGCTGCCACATGGTAGTCAGGCTTGGCCGGTCCGTAGGTTCTCGCCGCCGGGTCGCCCTGCAGTAACATGCTTTCCAGGTGAAAGTAATTTGACTCGCTGCCGCCTAATTTCGTTTGTATGCTGTCATATACATAATGATGGTGGTCTCCTATTGTCTTTCCATAGTTACGTTGCGACACGCTTGAATAGAAGCTTGGAAGATATATTGCGTGAAATCCTGCATACTGTGGGTTGTCCGCAGCTATCATGGTGATAGACCCTCCATCCGCTGCCAGGTACTTCTCACTAACAGTCTTTATCGGATTCAGTGTAAATATTTGAGCTACATCGCAGCCTAACGCCACAAAATGTGGCAGCCTCGGACGGTTTGTATAGATCTCAGGGCTATTCAGGTTATACTGGAACCCACTGGACGCAGAGTGGCCATGATAGCATATAAAGGAAAGTCCATTGTTTATCAGGCTGTCAGTGGTTTTACTTGTATTCGGATCAATGGTAACGGTAGTGCTCTTGGCAACGGTAGTGGTAACGCCTCCGAATAGCGGACTTGCTAATTCAGCGGCACCGTCATCAAGTGTGGCAATAAAGCTGGGCTGCTCGTTTTTGTCGCCGCCTGCAGCATGAAGCGCATGTTTTTTCCAAAGCTCTGTTTCATGGGTGGGCAATACCGGTGTGCTCAGTGCAGACTCAAATTCCTTTATCTTTTGCAGGTAATGCCCTACCTCTTCAGGTGTCCAGGCGTTAAGCCTTGCTATGTTCATAGCCTGCTTCCTGTTGGGCAAGAAGTTTACGAATGGCACATCAGATCCCGGGTCTCCAAATGTCGGGACGATAGCCGTAAAGCCAAACGCGGATGGACTCTGTAAGTACGTCCTGTATTTATGGTAATGTAAGCCCTTGCCCACCATAAATACATCATGTGGTTTCACGGTAAACTTGTCGTATGCATACTGCAGGAAGCGTTTGATAGACAGGGGTTGAATATCTTGCCCAAAGCCAAACTGGTCATATAGCTGATTCACATCCGCTACCACCACCTGGTAACCGCCGCCTGCTACCGAAGCCCTGTAGTCTCTGTACTCGCTGATGTAGTTGTGTCCATTAGTGCTGGCGTCATATTTACTGTGTGTTACTAAAATGTAGTTACCCTGGTTGCCGCTCTGCGAGTAGTCCTTAAACGTTACCTCCTGCAGTGTAGAAAATGAAGCGATCTGGTTGCTCGACTCAGAATAGAGTACCAGGGTCCTGTCAGTAAAGGAAGGGTCAATAAAAAACCTCGCCTTGCCTGCTACGCTTACATCTCCCATGTACCACTTCTTGCTGGTAACATCATAAAGTCGTGGCGCGCCGCTCCCTTGCAGATTTAAGAACTCCAGGTACTGATTTGATGAATTTGCATTAAGCTTAAAGGTGAAGAAAGCCAGCCCGGACAGGTCAAAGTTCCTCGGATACTCTATCTCCAGGAATGATACGCCATAAGAATCCGAGCCTACGGACGAAGAGGGGGTAGCTGTAAATGTAAACTGGTTATTTGCTGTCAGTGATCCAGGTGAGACTCCCACGGACACATGATGGGTTTCGTCCACCTGCAGCGTCTCATTGGCTATCTGTTGTCCGTTTAGCTCCACCTTCATCGGGATCGGGACCCAGGCATACGTATTTCTGATGACGCTCAGGTTTACCGTTGCGTTACCACTGTTTACCACGTTTGGCGTGCTGATGTTGTAGCTCAGTGGTGTAGCTACGCTTACCAGCGACGCCACATACCCTTCGCCATTGTCAAAAAGAGAAAGAGGAATGTGCTGCCCGTTCACTACGTTCCTGCCCGAAACAAATGTATTTACAAAGTACTGCCCCACTGTTACTATCCCGAATGGCTGAGGAGTCGGCGGGTTAGATGGAATATTGTTAGGGACACTTGTATACAGCGTACTGCCGACTGCATTATCCGCGACAAGGAAATACGCCGCTGTATCGGTAAACATGCTTATCCTGTCATCTGGGTGCCAAAGCGGGTTGGAGTAAAGCTCCTTGTCTAGTTTCCCGTCAGCCTTCGTACCATAAAACTCTATATAGTCATTAGTTCCGAACACACCCGTTGTGCTCACGTAAATAGGCACCTGCTGCCCGTCCCTGAATAGTCTCATCTCCGATCCCGGAGCGTTCGATATACTCGCAGGCAGGGCCGACTTGGGTATACGATATATACCTTCTCTTCCTACTTTCATTTTATAGTAGGTCTTGCCATAGTTGATCCATTCATTCCCATACGGCTGTGCCTTAGCCGCAGTGCCAAGCATCAGTAGCGCAAGGAGGAATGATAAGTATTTTGTAAAGCTCATAGCTCTATTGTGTTTCTGTTATGGGTTTGTGCTTGAAGGTTCCGTACTGGTTGGCTTTGCCTTTGTTGCTTCTTTCCTGATATTGATCCTTATTGATACCACATGTGTGTAAAGCGGATTAGCCTGCGCCTGCAAACTCGTAAAGGCATAGTCAACAATAAATCTGTTCAGGTTAATACCTACTCCCACAGA
The DNA here is from genome assembly GCA_946886975.1 of uncultured Taibaiella sp. The sequence continues at coordinate 5,664 of CAMPJV010000014.1, forward strand.
AGGTTGATAGATCGTGAATTTCTTCTGGTTGGCGGTATCATTATCGTCCAGCACTCTCTGGAAGTTCCCGATCCCTGCTCTCAGGTACACTGTATTCTTGTAGTTCCCCTCCACGCCTATATGTGGGTCAAAGCTGAAGGTGTTTCCTGCAATAAGGGTGTTCCTTTTACCATCAGTAGTAATATCCAGGTCCACCTCTCCCATCACCTGTATATGCTTCCCTGCCTTAAGTATGTTCCTTGCCACTCCCAGGTTAAACCTCGGTGTCATCACCTCATAGGACTTAATCGGTATTTCATTCCCTGTCTTGTAAAACACTGCTTTTTCAGCATCCGTCAGGTGAAAGCTCCACGCAGTGTAGGTTGTCGTAATGTCCTTTGCCATCACCCCAAACATCCACTCCTTGTACTTTGCCTGTATCCCGAGGTCTATCCCAAACCCCCACGCATTAGCCATGCTGCCCAGGTGCCTGTAGATGATCTTGGCATTACCGCCTACATTCGTCTGTATCTCCTGATTCTTAAATATTTTAAGTCCCTGTGCATACGACAGCAGGAAGGCATAGTCTCCCGCCGATAGCGACTTTAGTTTGCTTTCGTCAAAAGAGCCATCAGGCTGCACGTAGTCGATCGTGTTAGGTATATCATCTATCGCAAAGCGCAGAACTGAAAGCCCAACTACTCGCTTCTTATCCTTCAGTGGCTTCATCACACTGCCATAGTCATACTTGGCATTCCCGGAAAAGTACTCCGCATGCATTAGTCCCACCTGCAGGTCATCCTTTATGTGCATCAGCCCTGCAGGGTTCCAATAGCCTGAGGTCACGTCCTTTGTACTTGCCGCCTGCGCACCAGACATAGACAGTCCTCTCCCCCCTACACCTATGTTCAGGTATTCATTCACATATATCCTGCTTTGCCCAAAGGACAATGCAGTCGTCAGGGATGCCAGTAGGGTAGCAGTAATAAGCCTTAGCCTCATGAAGTTATTGTTGTAAAGGATAGTCTATAAAAATACGAAATTCTATGCAGTCCGCTCCCAACAGATCGGTCTGACAGTAGCTATATAACGAAATAATTAGAGATATATTTTATTGCGAAGGGAATATAATTTGACTCCTGGCGGACAGTTCGTGTCCATTTCCCTACTTCCTTCACGCCAGCCTTTTAAAACTCACTTCCCCCTACCACAACCCCAAACTAACCCTTATTTTTGTCCCTCTTTAATCTACAACATGGACTTAATCGCCGAACTACAGGCCAGGAATCTGGTGCAGGATATAATGCCGGGACTAGAGGAGCAGCTCGCAAAAGAAATGACCAGTGGCTACATCGGCTTCGACCCCACTGCAGATAGCCTCCATATCGGCAACCTCCTGCCAATCACCCTTCTCATGCGTCTCCAGCAGGCCGGCCACAAGCCTTATGCGCTCCTGGGTGGTGCCACAGGAATGATAGGAGACCCCTCCGGCAAATCAGCCGAAAGGAACCTCCTCGACATGGAAACCATTCAAAACAATGTAGAAGCCCAGCGAAAGCAGCTCGAAAAGTTCCTTGACTTTGATGAGGCAAAGCCAAATGGCGCTGTGCTGGTCAACAACTACGACTGGTTCCGCGAGTTCTCCTTCCTCGATTTCATCCGCGAGGTAGGCAAACATATCACCATTAATTACATGCTCTCTAAGGACTCAGTACAGAAGCGACTGGAAACCGGCCTGTCCTTCACGGAGTTCACTTACCAGCTCATCCAGGGGTACGACTTCTTCTATTTGTATAACACCAAAGACATAAAGCTTCAGATGGGCGGCGCCGATCAATGGGGCAATATGGTCACCGGCACTGAGCTCATTCGCAAAAAGGGTGGTGGAGAAGCCTTCGCCATGACATGCCCGCTCATCACCAAGAGCGACGGCAGCAAGTTCGGTAAGTCTGAAGGTGGTAACATCTGGCTCGACCCCGAAAAGACCTCCCCATACCAGTTCTACCAGTTCTGGCTCAAGCTTCCTGATGAGGATGCCGCCCGTATGGCCCTCGTCTTCTCCTTCCGTCCGGTAGAGGAAGTAAATGCATTGATAGAGGAGCACAAGCAAGCCCCACACCTGCGCAAACTACAGAAGGCATTGGCAGAGGAACTCACTATCCTGGTGCACAGCAAAGAGGACCTCGAGTTTGCCCAGAAGGCCTCCGAGATCCTCTTCGGCCGGGCACCGATTGAAGCCCTCAAGTCCCTCAACGAGCGACAGCTTCTCGAAGTAATGGAAGGCGTACCTCAAGTGACGGCCGTCAAAGAAGCCCTCAACGATGGCTTCGATCTCCTCACCTTCCTCGCCGAATACAAGGTCTTTCCTTCCAAAGGTGAAGCCAGGAAGATGATCCAGAACGGAGGCCTCAGCATAAATAAAGAAAAGATTACAGAAGTAGACTTCTCCCTCAAACCCGAGCATCTCCTCAACGATCACTACCTCCTTATTCAGAAAGGAAAATCTAACTACACCCTGGCTATATTCAATTAAGGGGTACGTTCTATAACATCAGGTGCTGAAATCACACATATCAACGGTTGGTTTCAGCACCTTTTTTGTGCTTGTTTCCATATACTGATATCCAACCTGCCATAAGTCCAATAGCTATTACACATTATTAAAATTACACAAGCACCTGCAATATCAGCGGAGTTGCACTGGAGTATCAGCGGAGTACCACTAGAGTTGCAACGAAGTTCCCGTACTGGATCTATCTTGCATCTGTCCTATAGCTCAATCCTTAAAAAGCGTTGTAATCCGCGCGATTAACTTTTACGGCGCCAAATTACCCTGCATACGCTGCATCGCATTAGTGCTCCTTCCCTTAAGGAGGGCTGAGGAGGCCCTTTTTCCTTAAATTTGATTCGCATGACGCCGCGTCTCCTGAGAAACATCTTCCTCACCCTCCTCCTGATATCCCTCACCCTTCCCGGCTTTTTCTGCACCAGCTCCACTGCACCAGCAAATGCTGATGCCCCTCATTCAGATTGGAAAAATGTCTATGACACCTCAGCCCGCTACGTAGGTATGGAGACCTGCCGCTCCTGCCACAACGATATTTATAATACCTACATCCAGACCGGCATGGGCCAGTCCTTCGGTCACGCCACTCGTCAGAAGTCCGCTGCCGACTTTGGCCACAATCCCATCTACGATAAAGACCTCGATTTCTATTACCTCCCCTTTTGGCAGAACGACTCCCTCCACATAAAGGAGTACCGCCTCGAAGGCACGGACACTGTACACAAGCGTGTCCAGAAGATAGACTACATTATAGGCTCAGGCCAGCATACCAACTCGCACATCTTTGGCGTCAACGGCTATCTCTTCCAGGCCCCCATCACTTTCTATACCCAGAAGCGCCAGTGGGACCTTGCGCCCGGTTTCGAAGCAGGCGGCAACAACCGCTTCTCACGCATCATAGAAAGTGAGTGCATGACGTGCCACAATGGCCTGCCCGACTTCGTCCCCGCTAGTCAGAATAAGTATATCAGCCTCAAGACCGGCATCGACTGCGAGCGTTGTCATGGTCCCGGCAGCCTTCACGTAGCAGATAAGCAGGCCGGCATCATTGTCGACACCTCCAAAACGCCCGACTACACCATAGTGAACCCACGTCGTCTCTCCACAGAGCTCCAGAACAACGTCTGCCAGCGTTGCCATCTCCAGGGCATCGCAGTGCTTAATGACGGCAAGTCCTTCTTCGACTTCCGCCCTGGTATGAAGCTCAGCGAAGTAATGAACGTCTTTATGCCTCAGTACGAAGGCGCGGAGGACAAAATGATAATGGCCTCTCACGTCGAGCGGATGAAGAAAAGCCCTTGCTATCTCAACTCCGGAAAGCTAAGTTGCATCACCTGTCACAACCCCCATGTCAGCGTAAAGTTTACACCTCGTTCCCAATACCTCAATGCCTGTCAAAGCTGCCACGGTGGCCCGAAGCAGGTGCATTGTTCTGAAGACATGGCTGTGCGCGCCACAAAGAACGACGATTGCGTCACCTGCCACATGCCGCACAATGGCAGTATAGACATCCCCCACGTCGCCGTCACCGACCACTTCATCAGAAAGGTACCTGTGAGTAATCTTGAGCAGAGTAAGATCCGCGCATTCCTTGGCCTGAAGTCTTTCAATAATGATAATGTAGATGCCATCACCACCGCCCGCGCCTATATGGAGTTCTTCGAGAAGTTCAACCCCAACAAAGGCCTCCTTGACTCCGCCCTCTTCTATCTTTCTAAGCAGGCAAATGAAGAAGCCACCACAAAGCAGAACCGTGATTACATAAGAGCTTATTTCCTGTTGAACGATTACCAGAAGGTAGTAGAGTATGCAGCCAAACTCAATCCCGCCGACCTCACCGATGCCTGGGCCGCTTACAGGATAGGTGAGTCCTACTACCAGCTAGGCCAGCTCGATAGAGCCCTTCCCTGGTACAAGCGCTCCACTGAGCTTCAGAAGTACGCGCTCGACTTCCAGAGCAAGTACGGCACCTGTCTCCTCGCGCTGAACAGGCCCAATGAAGCCTTGGGCGTCTTCGAATTCGTCTTAAGTGAGAACCCCAATCATATAGCGGCCAACACAAACCTCGGCTTCCTGTACATGCAGCAGGGTCAGAACTCTATGGCCTACCAGTACATGCAAAAAGCCTATCTCCTCGATCCCGACTACGAGCAGAACCTTATCAACCTCGCCGTGTGGTACCACAACAACCAGCAAGACCATCTTGCAAAGAAGCTGTTACAGCACACCATAAAGAAGCATCCCAATAACCAGCAGGCCCGCGCCATGCTCCTCGACCTGCCGTAGTGCCGACTAGATTACAGCCCACCCTTTGCCACATAATAAAAAAGTGGCCACACCCGTTGCAGCCACTTTTCTCATCAATTTATCCTTTAAACCAGTCGTATACTAAGTGCATATGCTGCTCAATCACTCAATTGCAATACACAAACGATCAACGAGCAACGAACAACCAGCAACTAAAGAGCAGCCTTATACCTTTTCTCCACCTCACTCCAGTTGATAACGTTCCAGATAGCTCCCAGATATTCCGGCCTGCGGTTCTGGTATTTCAGATAATACGCATGCTCCCAAACATCTATTCCCAGTATCGGAGTACCCTTCACGTCAGCCACATCCATTAGCGGATTGTCCTGGTTAGGAGTAGAGGTCACCTCTAGCTTGCCATCCTTCACGATCAGCCAGGCCCAGCCACTGCCGAAGCGTGTAGCCCCTGCAGCGTTCATCTTCTCCTTCAGTCCATCCAGTGATCCAAAAGTATCATTGATAGCTGTTGCAAGGTCGCCCGATGGTTGGCTTCCTGCACTCGGCCCGAGTATGGTCCAGAACAAGGAATGGTTAAAATGTCCGCCGCCATTATTGCGAACTGCAGCAGGATATGCAGATATATTGGCCATCAGCTCTTCAAGCGTTTTGCTTTCCCCGTCAGAGCCTGTGAGTGCTTTATTCAAGTTGTCCACGTAAGCCTGGTGATGTTTGTCGTGGTGAATCTGCATGGTTTGTGCGTCTATATGTGGTTCAAGAGCTTCAAATGCATAAGGTAGCGCGGGAAGTGAATGTGCCATGATGTAAAATATTTGTTTTGGTTGTTGCAAAAGTAGGCCCTGTCGGATAGTAAAACCAAATAAGAACCTGTTGCGCATAAAGATTAAGAATAGAGGTATAAACATCTATTCCTCTAACTGGTGTACTTTTAGCGAGTTAGGCACTATTAATGTGGTAATGCGATAGGAAAATATTTTTACGCTCAACGGAATCGTAGCTTAGCACCTTTTATTAATCAGGCTTTAATAAGTCGCTTGGGCTAACTCTGTATCTTTGACGGCTTTTAACTCAAATGAGACTAGATAGGAAAAAAAATAAATGAGTTTACCTTCCATTTCCCTTCGCAGACCCGTACTGGCAATCGTGATGAATATCATGATAGTCGTCTTCGGAATAATAGGATTTACTTCATTAGGCATTCGGGACTACCCTTCTATAGATCCTCCAATTATTAATGTGAGGACGTCCTATGCAGGTGCCAATCCTGACATCGTTGAGACCCAGATCACAGAGCCTATTGAAAAGGCGGTCAATGGTATAGCAGGTATCAAGAACATATCTTCCACCAGCGCCCAGGGAGCCAGTAATATTACAGTAGAGTTTGATCTCAATGTTGATCTTGAAGCTGCAGCCAACGATGTGAGGGATAAAGTGTCTCAGGCAGTAAGAAACCTTCCCCAGGATATTGATGCGCCCCCCGTCGTTTCCAAGGCCGACGCAAGTTCGTCCCCTATCCTTTCCATGACCGTGCAAAGTGACACAAAGAATCAGCTCGAGCTCACGGAGTACGCAGAAAACGTCCTCGTCGAAAAGCTCCAGACGATACCTGGGGTTAGTAGCATCAACATATGGGGTCAGAAGCGCTACGCTATGCGCCTCTGGCTTGACCCTCTGCGCATGGCCGGGTACGGCATCACCTTCCAGGACATCGAGCAAGCCCTACAGCGGCAAAATGTAGAGCTTCCATCCGGAAAGATATCAGGCTACAGCACTGAGCTGTCCGTCCGCACGTTTGGCAGGCTCTTCACGGAAGAAGAATTTAATAACCTGATCATAAGGAACACCGATGGTACAGACATTCTCCTGAAAAACGTTGGAGAGGCCGTACTTGGTCCGGAGAACGAGGAAACGGTGCTGAAGGACCGGGGCGTTCCCATGATCGCTCTCGCAGTCACTCCCCAGCCAGGATCAAACTATGTTGCTATATCCGACGAATTCTACCGCAGATATGAGCTCTTAAAGAAGGACATCCCTCCAGACTTTAAAGTGAACATTGCAATGGATACGACTGCCTTCATCAAGAAGTCTATCCTGGAGGTAGAGGAAACGTTGATGATCTCGCTAATCCTTGTGATCCTGATCATTTATCTATTCTTCCGCGACTGGCTCATAGCCTTACGTCCGCTTATTGATATCCCTGTAAGCTTGATAGGTGCCTTCTTCATCATGTACATGATGGGGTTCACCATCAATATCCTCACGCTCCTCGCCATAGTGCTTGCCACCGGACTGGTGGTAGATGATGGTATTGTGGTAACAGAGAATATCTATAAGAAGATTGAACAGGGGATGGAGAAGCACCGTGCCGCCCGGGAAGGCAGTGAGGAGATATTCTTTGCCGTCATTTCCACTTCCATAACCCTTGCGGTCGTCTTCCTTCCAATCGTGTTTCTGGAAGGTTTTACCGGAGCCCTCTTTCGGGAGTTTGGCTTTGTAGTAGCGGGCGCTGTCCTGATTTCGGCTTTCGTATCACTTACGCTCACTCCTGTGCTCAACGTCCTGATGACCAAAAAGGTGCACAAGCCCTCAAGGTTCTATGTCCGGTCAGAGCCCTTCTTCCTTGGTATGGAGCGTCTCTACAAGAGGGGTCTTGTATGGATAATGAGAAACAAATGGGTGGCAATATCCGGTATCGTCGCGTCGTTCGCCCTGATCTTTTTTATTGGCGGCAGCTTACAGAGCGAGCTGGCGCCTACGGAGGACCGCAGCCGCTTCAGAGCGCAGGTGTCTGCACCAGAGGGCACTTCATATGACGCAATGGATCAGTACATGGACAATCTGATACAGATGATCATTGATTCCGTCCCTGAGTCTGAAGTGATCCTGTCCGTTACCGCTCCGGGTTTTACAGGGTCCGGTGCCGTTAATACCGGCTTCATTAACGTCCGGCTGAATGAACCGGATGAAAGAGAACGTAGCCAGGAGGAGATAGTGCAGATGGTAAACAGGAACTTCCCGAAAAACACGTTTGGGCGCGCTTTCGCTTCCCAGGAGCAGACCATCTCTGTTCGGCGCGGTGGTAGTGCCCTTCCCATTGTTTATGTGCTGCAGAATATTGACTTTGAAAAGCTCACTAAGGCTCTTCCTCCCTTCCTGGATGCAGTCAATCAGAACCCCATATTCCAGGGCGTCGATGTGGATCTGAAGTTCAATAAGCCGGAGCTGACAGTTAGTATTGATCGTGCTAAGGCCTCTCAGCTCGGTGTCTCTATTGCCGATGTGTCACAGGCACTACAGCTGGCACTTAGTAATAGGAGATTAGGCTATTTTACCAAGAGCGGGAAGCAATACCAGGTTATAGGTCAGGTCGAGCGCTCTCAAAGAGACGAGCCTGGTGATCTGAGCGCCTACTACGTTCGGAATAATGCAAATCAGCTAATATCCTTGGAGACGCTAATCTCCAGGGAAGAAACTACCAGCCCTTCCCAGATCTATCACTACAACCGGTATAAGTCTGCCACTATCTCCGCCGGACTGGCTCCCGGTAAGACGATAGGGGATGGCATTGCGGCGATGAATACTATATTCCGCCAATTGTCGCAGCAGAAGGTTGTTGATGAATCCTTTACCACCTCACTCGGCGGCGCTTCCAAGGATTACGAGGAGAGTTCTTCAAATACCTTATTTGCGTTCTTGCTTGCGCTGGTGCTAATATATCTCATACTTGCGGCCCAGTTTGAAAGCTTCATGGACCCGCTGATAATTATGTTCACGGTTCCGCTCGCCATAGCAGGTGCGGTTCTGTCGCTATGGCTCTTCGGTCAGACGCTGAATATATTCTCTCAGATCGGTATGATCATGTTGATTGGTCTCGTGACAAAGAATGGTATCCTTATCGTGGAATATTCAAACCATATCAGGGATAAAGGGGCAACGGCTGCTAAAGCTGCACTCTATGCGGCGTCTATGCGCTTACGGCCAATCCTGATGACTAGTCTTGCCATGATATTCGGCGCTTTACCCTTGGCCTTGTCTTTAGGAGCTGCGTCAACCAGCCGTATGCCGTTGGGTATTGTGATCGTAGGTGGCATATTGTTTTCTTTGTTGCTGTCCTTGTTCATAGTGCCGGTGATGTATACCTTCTTATCCAGAAGGAAGTTAAAGACGCCCACTGCAATGGGTAAATTAGATGAATAGGAATGTTGAATAGAATATTAACCATATTACTTTGTGTGGGCGTGTTTAATGCAAATGCGCAGGAGCGTCTCTCACTGCAGGACGCGATCGCCCGGGCAATGGAGCATAACTTTGACATACGCATAGCTGATGTCACTGCCCAGCAGGCAGAAGCGAATAACACCTTGGGAAATGCAGGCCTCCTGCCCAATTTAAATGGAACTGGCGGCGTGAATGTAGGAAGTTCCAACACGCATATTGAGTTTGCTGATGGTCGGGTACAGGAAGTGAACAATGCCGCTACTTTCAGTTACAATGGTGCAGTAACTGCCAGTTACACCATCTTCGCTGCCGGGCGGGCATGGCTCATTAAGAAGCAGCTTAGTGCCAATGAGCAACTTGCGCAGGTGCAGGTGCGTGAGCAAATGCAGGTGGTGGTTTCGCAGGTTATTCAGGCGTATGCCAGAGTCGTTTGGCAACAGCAGCAGACCGTTGCTATAGATACGGCCTTGGCTCTGGCCCAGGTGCGGATGATACTTTCCCAGGTCAAGTTCGAAACGGGTGCATCGGCAAAGGTAGACTATCTTCAGGCAAGGGTAGACTACAATGCCCGCCAGTCGGACTCGCTCAGCCAGATTGCATCCCTGAACACAGCCTTCGCAGATCTTAACTTCCTGATGGGAGATGATCCATATAAGACCTACAACGTCGATGATAGTCTGCCACTGGATGTCTCGCTGCAGCCCAAGGACAGAGAGCGTCTGAAGGACCTGAACCTTTCGATTGATATTGCGCGAAGAAGCGCCGAGGTGTCGAAGCTTGATGCGAGAATAGCTCGTACGTACATGTTCCCCTCGGTGGGTGCAAGTGCTGGCTATAACTACAACTATTCAAAAAGCCAGGCAGGTTTTGCATTGTTCAACCGTAGTTCGGGTCCCACAGGGGGCTTGAACCTGAACGTACCCATCTTCCAGGGAGGGAACCTGAGACGACAAACAAAGGTGGCTACGCTCCAGGCATTCAGAGACGAGTTGTTATACGAGCGTCAGAATACAGAGATTGGCAGGCAATACCGTAGTGCATGGAAAAACTATGAGATGTCCGTGGCTGCATACGACCTGGAGCAGGAGAATATTCGTTTTGCAAAGGAAAACCTGGACATTCAGAAAGCCAGGTTCAGGGTTGGTATCGCAACAACATTAGAAACGAGGGAAGCTGAAAATAGCTATGTTCTTGCGCTCACCAGGTTAAATACCGCCGCCTATAACCTAAAAGTAAACGAGACTCGTGTGCTGGAACTTGAAAGTGCTTTAGTCAGGTAGCAAGGGCTACTTCTTCCTCACTTTACCGCCGCCGGCATATGCATCCTGCCAGTAAGATTCATAGATGCTGTTTATAGCAACGCCCTTACTTTTGGAGGAGTGCAGAAAGTACCCGTTCTTCAAATAGACTCCTACGTGTGACAAGTCATCACCATCGGTTTTAAAGTAGATTAGGTCTCCTTCCCTGAGCCGCCTCGTCCTTCTGAAATTCCTGGTGTCATCGTGTTGGGTAGCTACAGTCCTTTTTATGTTTAGGCCATATACGTTCTTGTAAAGCTGACAGACTAATCCTGAGCAGTCCACGCCTGACTGGTTGTTGCCTCCCCATTTATATTTTACTCCGTACCACTCGTCAATGAAGTAATACAGATTCTTGTTCTTGATCTTGCCGGGGGAGGTCTTTAGGACATCAGCATATTTCCTTTTCAGGGCCTTCTTTCTTAACGGTTGCTTGCTGTTGTGTCTGGACTCTTTGCCAGACTCCCGCTTTGTGACGTTCTGCTTTCTTGTAGGTTGCTCTGTCCTGTTCAAGGAGGATTGCACGGCCGGCCGACTTGTATGGCAGGCTGAAAAGAGTAGCACGGTACCGGCGACTAATAGTCCTTTACAACGCAATGGCATTAAGGGGTTTGTTCATAAAGATAACGGAAGCCGGTAAGGTTCCCAAGTATGGGAACACCCAAAAATCTATGCTCAGGCAAAGGAAATAAAGAAGGATGCCACCTGGCATCCTTCTTATTGTTGATCTGATTATACGTGTAGTTTGAAATAGTCCAGTGTTCTCTTTAGTCCCTCCTTGCGGTCTACTTTTGGTTCCCATCCAAGCAGATCCTTTGCCTTTGTGATATCTGGCTTCCTTTGCTTAGGATCGTCCTGAGGTAAAGGCTCATATACTATTTTGGATTTGGAGCCTACAAGTTCTATTACTTCCTCAGCAAATTGCTTGAGACTGATCTCGACTGGGTTGCCGACGTTCACCGGCATGTGGTAGTCCGACATCAGCAGGCGGTATATGCCATCCACCAGGTCATCTACATAACAGAAAGACCTTGTCTGTGATCCGTCCCCAAAGACGGTTACGTCTTCACCCCTCAATGCCTGGCTCATAAACGTAGGAAGTGCTCTTCCATCATCCAGCCTCATCTTAGGGCCGTATGTATTGAATATCCTTACTATTCTGGTATCTACACCGTGGAACTTGTGGTAAGCCATAGTAATGGATTCCATGAACCGCTTCGCCTCATCATATACTCCTCTCGGACCTATTGGGTTTACGTTACCCCAGTACTCTTCGGTCTGAGGGTGTACAAGCGGATCGCCGTATACCTCGGATGTGGATGCCACTAATATTCTTGCTCCTTTAGCCTTGGCAAGACCTAACAGGTTATGGGTGCCTAATGCTCCTACCTTCAAGGTTTGGATCGGCATCTTGAGGTAGTCGATAGGAGATGCCGGTGAAGCAAAATGCATGATATAATCTATCTCCCCCGGTACATGCACGAACTTGGTGATGTCATGATGGTAGAATTCAAACTCCTTCTTTGGGAAGAGATGCTCTATGTTCTTCAGGTTGCCTGTAAGCAGGTTGTCCATGCCTATGACGTAATGCCCTTCCTTCAGGAACCTGTCACAAAGGTGTGATCCAAGGAAACCGGCCGCGCCTGTAATTAATACTCTCTTCATTGCTTGTCCGTTATATTGTGGGTTGCTTCTCGTACTGCTAGTCTATTCCGCCCCTGTCTCTTACCAGGCGCTCCGTAGAATTCTCTACCTGCCACCTGATCTTCTCATGAACGGTCTTTCTCCCTATTGATTCATAATAGAAAGGCAGCGACTCCATCTTTTCAAGCGTATAGACATTACGGCCATCGAAAATAGCAGGATGGCTTAAGCTTTCTTCTATTCTCTTAAAGTCCGGGTTTCTGAACTCGCTCCATTCAGTAACTATGATCAGCGCGTCTGCGTCCTTCAATGTGTCATACTGGTCTGTTGCAAAGTACACTGTATCATCTACCATGCGGCGAACATTGTCCATTGCCTCCGGATCAAAGGCTCTGACTGAAGCGCCTGACCCTTGTAGTTCCTTTATAAGTTCCAGCGCTGGCGCCTCCCTTATGT
>CAMPJV010000015.1 GCA_946886975.1 uncultured Taibaiella sp.
GGAGATGTCTATAAAAAAGAAAAGCTAGTCTGAGAACAGACCAGCCCCTATAAACCCTATCACCATGAAAACTTCTTTATGCGTAGATGCGGATATATTAGCGTTTGTAACAACACAAATATAGAGGGGGCATCTCTCTCAGACAAGAAGAATTTTGTTATTAATATGTTATCAATAAATAGCAGAGAACGCTTACTTCTTCTTCTTGGGAGTAAAGATTGCGATCATCCTTCTGCCTTCCATTTTAGGCATAGATTCCAGCGAACCTACCTCTGCAAGACGCTCTGCAAACTTTAGGAGCAGCAGCTCACCTCGTTCCTGGAACATGATGGCACGGCCCTTAAACTGAACGTAGCATTTTACCTTATTCCCATCGATAAGAAACTTCTCAGCATGCTTAGACTTGAAGTCAAAGTCATGCTCATCTGTATTAGGTGTGAAACGTATTTCCTTTACTTCCGATTGCTTCGATTTTGCCTTCTGTTCCTTGTCCTTTTTCTTCTTCTCGTAAAGGAATTTCTGGTAATCGATTACCCGGCAAACAGGAGGGACAGCATTCGGAGAGATTTCTACCAGGTCCACTTCCTTATCCTGCGCAAATTTGATGGCCTGGGCTATGGGATAAACACCGGGTTCTATGTCTTCGCCAACCACACGCACCTCAGGTGCAGTGATCTCCTCATTCAGACGGTGTTCTCTTTGTAGTTGTCTTGGTTTAAAAAAAGGTTTTCCTTTACTTCTTTTCTGCATTAAGCTTTATTAAAAATGATGGCAAAAATAGCGCATTTGTTATACCAAAGTATATAACCATTAAATATTATACCGCAACCTCTGCCTTCTTGCCTCTAATTTGTTCCTTTACTAACTCCTTTACTTCGCCTACGAACTCTTCGAGTGCCACCGCTCCTTTGTCTCCCTCGCCGTGCTTACGGACTGCCACAGTGCGTTCATTCATCTCTTTCTCGCCAACTATGAGCATATATGGTATTTTCATCAGCTCAGTATCCCTTATCTTCTTTCCTATCTTTTCGCTTCGGTCATCTACTTCAGACCGGATGTCCTCTGCATTCAGCTCGTTTGCCACTTCGTGTGCGTACTCGCTGTATTTATCGCTTATGGGTAGCACTTTTACCTGCTGAGGTGCAAGCCAGAACGGAAGGTTTCCGCCGCAATGCTCCAGTAGCACAGCCACAAACCGCTCCATAGAGCCGAACGGAGCCCGGTGGATCATTACCGGACGCTTGCGCGTGTTGTCCGAATCTACGTACTCGAGCTCGAACCTCTCAGGAAGATTATAGTCTACCTGAATCGTGCCAAGCTGCCAGCTGCGGCCCAGTGCATCCTTAACCATAAAGTCGAGCTTGGGGCCATAGAATGCAGCCTCGCCGTATTCTACCACTGTCGAGAGTCCTTTCTCCTTAGCTGCTTCTATGATGGATTGTTCAGCTATTTCCCAATTCTCGTCGCTTCCTATATACTTGCTCCTGTCTTCCTTGTCGCGCAGGGAAACCTGTGCAGTGAAGTTGTGGAAGTCGAGAGAGGTAAAAACATACATTACAAGGTCTATTACCTTCTTAAACTCCTCCAGCACCTGGTCAGGCCTGCAGAACAGGTGAGCGTCGTCCTGAGTGAATCCCCTTACCCTTGTAAGGCCGTGTAGTTCACCAGACTGTTCGTACCTGTAGACAGTACCGAACTCTGCAAGGCGCAGTGGAAGGTCTTTATAAGAGCGCGGTGATGACTTGTATATCTCACAGTGGTGAGGACAGTTCATTGGCTTCAGAAGAAACACCTCGCCTTCCTGCGGAGTAGTAATCGGTTGAAAAGAATCCTTACCGTACTTCTCCCAGTGACCGGAAGTCTCATACAGAGCCTTGCTTCCTATGTGAGGAGTGATTACCGGCAGATAGCCTGAAGCCACCTGCGCCTTTTGAAGGAACTGCTGGAGCCTCTCTCTCAGCATAGCCCCCTTGGGCAGCCAAAGAGGCAAACCACTACCTACTTTTTCGGAAAAGGTGAAGAGTTCAAGCTCTTTTCCCAGCTTGCGGTGGTCGCGCTTTTTCGCCTCTTCTAATAACTGAAGGTATTCCTCAAGTTCTTTCTGAGCGGGGAAGGTGATGCCATATATGCGGGTAAGCATCTTGTTCTTCTCATTACCACGCCAGTATGCACCGGCAATATTGGTAAGCTTAATGGCCTTGATAAACCCTGTGTGAGGGATGTGCGGTCCGCGGCAAAGGTCGGTAAAGCCGCCCTGGCTATAGAAGGTGATCTCCCCATCGTTCAGCCCTTCAAGGAGCTCCAGCTTATAAGGATCCTTCTTGTGACTGAAGTAACCTATGGCCTCTTCCTTTGGCACAGCCCTGCGCTGGTAAGCGTTATTCTGCTTTGCCAGTTCCTTCATTTTACTCTCTATGGTCTTAAGGTCTTCCTCGGTAATGGTGCGATCCCCGAGGTCAATGTCATAGTAGAAGCCATTCTCTATGGCAGGTCCTATACCGAACTTAACATCAGGGAATGTAGCTTCAAGAGCTTCTGCCATCAGGTGGGCAGAGGAATGCCAGAAAGTGGTCTTTGCGCCACGGTCATCCCATGTAAGGAGCTTTAAAGCAGCGTCCTTATTGATAGGTCTTGTGGCGTCCCAAACCTCACCATCAACTTCAGCGGCAAGCACCTTTCTTGCCAAACCTTCGCTTATTGACTTTGCTATATCTAAAGCTGAGCTTCCTTCCTCGTATTCCCGTACTGCACCATCGGGGAAAGATATCTTTATCATAAAATGGTATCCTGTATTGAATAATGGCAGCAAATGTACTAATTGCGCCTGTCTTGAATGAATGTATTCTTAATAAAAAGCCACTGGTAAGGACCAGTGGCTGTAACTCATTTTGACTACTGGCTAAAACTTAGAGAATGTTTGCGTGTACACCACCGTGTCTCTCATAGTGGTGTCCGAAGGATTGCGCAGGTACTCAGTATATTTTATGGTAAACTGGCTTGGGTTGTAACTCACAAAGCTGGCATTTACCGCGTTCTGATTGAAGAAAGTCTGTGTGGCACTCCAGAAGTTGATCTTACTTCCGTTTTCTACAAGTTCCCAACGGAATGAAATTTCATCCGGCTCGGAAAAGTCGCACTTATCGGCGTTGAACTGGGAGCCGTCGAAATTGGTTCTGAATACCAGGTAATCATCCTTCTTGCAATCAGGCAACGCATCGTAGGAGCGTATCAGGGTATCCACGCCGATAGCGGGGTCCCATTTCTCTGTACCCGCTGTTCTCTTCCACTTTCCTTCGCGCAACTCGTCTTCGCGGGTGGTGGGAGACTCAACGGTGCTACAAGATGCAAACGCTGCTATAATGATAGTCGTCAATAAAAGATACTTCATAATTTACCGGTAAAAATTCAGCTAAAACTAATGAATATATTGATTATCAAAAACACCTGAGGGTTTTATTTCTCCTCTTCCATAAATATCCTGTCGGTCAGACCGGTGTTAATCTGGTAACTGAGGTAGGTGATCTGAATGGTTCCTTTCTTAGGCTTGGCGCCTGAGGGCTTTTTCACGATCTCATCCTCACCGCCGTCGTAATCCATAGTGACCCCCTTGGGTACTTTGAACTCCTTCACGTCTACAAAGAATGTAACCTTGTCGGGCAAGGCGAGGTGAGCGTATTTACCAAACTGGAGCTCCATACTGACAGTGCCGTTCTCGCGGGTGGTCGTTTCAGTTCTAAGGGCAAGGAGCCGCTCTTCGTCCACCCATATCTTGGTGAGCACAATGTCTGTCAAGTCGCTATCAGGTACCACCTTTAGTACGCGCACCTTTTTACCCCTCAGCATTTCTGATCCGGCATCTATTACGGTAGCATCGCCGGCAGGAACAAGATTATTGAGCGTAAGGCTGATGCTCTTCTTTGGAAGAATGGCAATGCCGCCGTTCCGTTCCAGCTTCATCTTGTCAGGATTCTTGAAGTAAAGCTTTCCTCTTAAGGTAGGGATCTTCAGGAAGGCTATGTCAATGTTCATCTTTATGTCTGCAGTATAATCCTGGACCGTATTGAGCCTTGCCCTGAGCTTGTAGAACAGATCAGTGGCGCTGGCTGATTGAGCCGCAAAGCTATGCTGGGCCATGAACGCCATCACCATCACTAGTATCAATCCTCTCAAATAGTTCTTCATGACTTTATATCCTTTCTGTTGAACACGACAATAGTAGTAGTTAAAAATATGCCGGTATAGACCAACAGCACAATAGCTGAATTGAGAATGGCTGCATAGGGCACAGGCTCGCTGAAGAAGCCCTTCCAGGCGATCATGTGGGTGGTCATTATCCAGGGTTTTATCAGTTCAAAAGAAGGCAGGCCGAGGTTGGTAATGATCGTAAAGAAGAGGATAATGCCCATGGTACTTACTATGGGACCTATAGAGTTTTCGGCAAAGACAGAAAGCAGGACGGCCAGGGCGGCGACAGAAGTCATGGCTAAGGCTGCGAAGCCGAACGCTGCCATGTAGCGCCACATGACATCATCCTTCAGGAGCATCACCATTTCACCGCTCTTCATGTTGAGTAGATCGCCCTCTCCAAAGATCAGTAACGAGAGGCCGAGAGAGATCAGGGCAAGCCACACGAGCAACAAGAGCGTGTATACTACACTTGCCGTAAACTTTGCCCATACGAGCTGCGAACGGCTGACCGGCTTGGTGAGCAACAGACGGAGGGTGCCAATGTTGGCCTCGCCGGCCAATACATCGCCCGCTACGAGGGCAACAAGCAGGGGTATATTGATTATGAGCGACTGGAGGATGATGTACGTGACCAGATAGCCATTCACAATCCTTCCCTGCACATCGAACTGCTCGGTGATGCTCTGCAACGCGAAGTTGATGAACGCCTCACCATCGGAGTACAGGGCCAGCTCTATGATGAGCGTGATAGCCGCAATGATAGCGAAGCCGATATATGTTCTCGGCCTTCGGAATATCTTATATAGTTCCTGCCGGATTAGCTGCATCATTGGTTAGCGATAAAAAGTAGGCTTCAAGTGAATGTCGTGATCTTATTTCAAGTACCTCTGCTCCCTTGCCCACGAGCCACCGGTTCAGGTCGGGCATCCGGGTGGGGTGCATTTTAAAGGTGAGCCTTCCTGCACTGTTGTTTAACAGGAAAGGTTGCCACTGGCTTTCGGACGCGGCCTGTGCAAGAGACTCGCCATTAGTAAGCACTACATCAAATAGTGTTTCCTTTGGGTCGAGCAGCTCTTCTACCCTACCCTCCGTGACCTTCCTGCCCTTGTGGATGATGAGCATGGTAGATGCTACCTGCTCGATCTCGAACAGCAAGTGAGAGCTTACCATGATGGTCTTGCCCTGATCTTTGCTAAGGTGCAGGATGAGGCTTCTCATTTCAGCGATCCCCTGCGGGTCGAGGCCATTGGTTGGCTCATCAAGGATAAGCAACTCCGGGTCGTGGACGAGCGCGATGGCGATGCCCAGCCTTTGCTTCATTCCCTGGCTGTAGGCCTTTACCCTGTCCTGCTCGCGGCCTCTTAGACCGACAAGTTCCAGCACCTCATAGAGCCGGGCATTGCTTATGTCCTTTCGACTGAGAGCAGCAAACATCCTGAGGTTATCCCAGCCGGAGAGATAGCCGTACAGGTCCGGGCGCTCTATGATGGCACCGACGTGCCTGAGCAAGTCTCTTTGCTTGTTTCCGAACGCTTGTCCCTTTATGTACACCATTCCTGAGGTGGGCCTGATGAGGCCAAGCAGCATGCGCATGGTAGTGCTCTTACCGGCACCATTCTGACCAAGAAAACCATAGACCTCTCCCTGATGAATGGAGAAAGAAAGCTGTTCTACTGCCTGAAAGTCTTTGAAGCGCTTGGAAAGATCATGGGCGCTGATGATTGGTTCCAAAGGAGAAGTTGACGATGCAAATTACTTCAGAATGAACAGACAAGCGGGCTGCAATGATTATTTTAGGAAAATATTTGGTGCGTTGCAGGAGGTAATACATAACATAGTATCATTGGTATGCTATTTTTGAGAGATCAAACGATTGACGAGTCACCATTTTTCACGAGGCAGGACAGAGCACCTGTTAATAGGATAAGTAAATGAAGAAAGTCTTCCCTTTAATGGTTGTTCTGATAACGCTATCTGTGCTGGGCATCATCTTCATTCAGATGTCGTGGATCAGGAACGCCATAGACCTGAGGAAGCAGCAGCATGACCAGGACATAGCGGACGCCTTATACCGGATAAGGGAAGGGCTGTACTCCAAGTACTTTGGCAAGAACGGATGGGTGATCACCGACGAGGACTCCAAAACTTATTTCCTACAGAATTTTTCCGTTCAGCGCTGGTTCACTACCGAGGAAATAGACCAGGTGGTGGAACAGTCGATCCGGAAGTCGAACATCCGGGAGAACTACGAATACTCGATCATAGACATTTACAGGAATACCCTTGTGAAGTCTGACGGCTTTCAGAACGAGCATTTTGCCACACCAATAAGTACACAGCTTACGACGGACAACTCGCTGTATAAGGAGACGCTGTACCTGTACCTTAAAGAAGACAACAACTATATCCTTCGAAGGATGGGATGGATGATTGCGGCATCGATCCTGTTCACCACCATCATTATCTCGGCGTTTGCGCTAACGGTTCGAACACTGTTTACGCAAAAGAAGCTGTCGGAAGTGAAGTCGGACTTTATAAATAACATGACGCATGAGCTGAAGACCCCGCTGGCTACTATTTCCCTTGCAATAGACGCGCTGACGAATGAGAAGGTGATACATGACTCGGACAAGATCAGGTATTACAGCAGCATGATAAAGGACGAGAACAAGCGGATGAACAAGCAGGTGGAAAAGATCCTTCAGGCGGCGAGGATAGAGCGACAGGAGATAAAACTAAACCTGCAAGTGCTGAATGGACATGAGATCATACGGAAAGTAGCAGACAACCTGTCGCTGCAGATACAGGATAAACAAGGGTCGCTGACGCTGAAACTGGCTGCCCAGAGGCACGATGTGAAGGCTGACGAGGTGCATTTCTCCAATATTATCTTTAACCTACTGGACAATGCCATAAAGTATTCCAAGGACCAGCCGAAGATAGAGGTGGAGACCATGAACCAGAGCGGCATGCTGGCCATAAAGGTGAAAGACAATGGGATTGGCATGAATAAAGAGACCCAGGCCAGGATATTTGAGAAGTTCTATCGGGCACATACGGGTAATCTTCATAATGTGAAGGGCTTTGGACTGGGACTTAGCTATGTGAAGGCTATGGCGGAAGAGCATGGTGGGAAAGTGAAAGTGGAGAGTAATCTCGGAAAGGGCAGCAGCTTTACGGTATTTTTCCCATTGGCGTAGGGGGTTCTTGGGGCAAGCAGCCTTTCTATAGCCTACATGTAACAAGGTAGCAACTGTTTGACTAGAGCGGTGCAAGTAGCCTCATACAAGGGTGCTAATCCGTACTTACCCCGTATTTACTCCGTATTTACCCCGTATATACCCCGTATTTACCCCGTATATTAAGGCATTATACTCCGTTGAAACGGAAGGAGTGAGTCTAGGTAGTTGGACGTGTGAGGCTTCCGGAACTTTACTGAAAGCAAAATGCCCACCTTAGGCGGGCATTTGACAAAAGAAAAAGGGCTCACCTTAAAATACTACACACAAGCTCTTTATGACCCCAGCAAGGCGGATGGCATCGAAGACCCTGGCTTCGGAGGCGCCCTGAGCTTTGACCGAGCTCTCGTGTGAGGTGACACAACGCTCGCAACCATTTACAGCAGATACCACCAGGCTCATGAGTTCGAAGAGCTCTTTACCTAATACGGGATTCATCATTACGTTCATACGCAGGCCCGCTGGTTGCTTCTCATAGTATTCGACACCTGATATATAGTGGCGAAACCGATAGAAGACGTTGTTGACGTTCATCACGGCGGTACAGGCGTGTGTTTCTGCAATTTCGGCCTCGTTTGCTCCCTCTTTTATGGCCAACGCCTCGAAAGCATTGGTCAACACGTTGTGTTTTTCATTGATAGCCACTGAGAGAGCGAGGAGATAAGCCTCCTTTTTGTTCATGTTAGCGCTACCGAGGACGGAGGAGGTATTGAGTTTCAGGTCGCGAAGAAAACGGCTATCTACTGCGGCTAACTTTTGGAGGCTTACGCTGGTATGGGAAGGCTGTATTCCCAAGTCGGCGAAGAAGTTAGCGATTGTTTCATGCTGGCTTATGTCCATAACTAAGAATTGAATACTAAGTTGAATAATTAATATGTAAAAAAGCCCACCCGATAAGGAGTGGACTTCATTGTAGCAATATATATCCTACGCGACGGCTTCTTTGGCTCTTTTTGCTGTAAGGGTTTCTTCGCCTTTAGTCCAGTTGCATGGGCAAAGCTCATCAGTTTGGAGGGCGTCAAGCACTCTCAGCACTTCGCCGACGTTGCGGCCGACGTTGAGGTCATTTACATTTATCCAACGCACTATTCCCTCGGGATCGATGATAAACGTGGCGCGATAAGCTACTCTTTCCCCTTCATTCAGAATACCGAGCTCTTCAGCGAGGCTCTTAGATGTGTCGGCTATCATAGGGAAGCGAAGGTCTTTCAGGTCCTCATGGCTCTTGCGCCATGCGAGATGCACATGCTCTGTGTCAGTTGAGGCACCAAGCAGTATGGTGTCTCTATCCTGGAAGTTTGAGTAGTTCTTATTGAATTCGGCTATTTCCGTAGGGCATACGAAAGTGAAATCCTTGGGCCACCAGAACATCACTGCCCACTTGCCTTTAATGTACTCATTATCAATGTTCCTGAATTCCTTGTCCTTTTCAAGAGAAATGACTGATTTCTTACTAAACTCAGGAAACTTCATTCCCACTCTTACGAAATTGTTGCTCATAATGTATTGTCTATTTAAACGCTGTTTGATTGCGGGGCAAAGGTCGGCCTAATATGTGCCCTAACCAATAACGGTGGTCATCATTTTGCCTATGAAAAAATAAGCTTTATCAATATGCGGAATGTAAAAAGCCGTCATGTCAGACGGCTTTGGCTCAGTTTAGTGAGATTCCCGGCATGGCTACCGGTAATGAGTTATGGAATAGCAAATGGTGACAGAGGACATCTAAAAAGTGCTTTCGGAGGGGGAATTCAGCCACAAGTTCCATGGCCTCCTTTTCGTCCTCAGCGTTAATTACGCACCAGATATGGTCCCGATTGATAGAAAGACTATAAGAAAGTATCCTGCCTTCCGCAAATAGCTTGTTTATATACTTCCGGTGTTCCGGTATGGTGCTGGTTATATCTTCAGTTAATGGCGGCAATTCTATCTGGAATAAATATGCTGACATACTTTAGATCTGCTGTTTATGTTGAGCTGTCATCGAATCAGGGTGACGTTGCCTGATCGTTTGAATCTTTTACCTTCAATACAGAATCCGTCAGCTTCCCAAATGTACACACCAAATGGTGCGGGCTCTCCATTTACCCTGCCATCCCATTGGCTGGTGACATCGGTACTCTCAAAAACCTTCTTACCCCAGCGGTCAAATACCCTCAGGTAATTAAGCTTAATGATTTGCTTATTCATTACCCCAAAACGATTGCTGAGCGAGTTTTTGCTTTCCGGTGAGAACGCGTTTGGAAGATTAAGATCATTGCAAGTGACCCGTACTACCACGGTATCTATGTCATAGCAGCCAAAGTCGTTCCGTACTTCAAGGTAGTAGGTGAAGTCATAAGGGGGATTCACGACAGGATTTGTGACGGAAACATCAGATATAAACTGATTGGGAGTCCACGCATAACGGTACTGCTCCCCTTCGCTGGTGATCGGGCCACCGAGAATGGTACGGGCGCCATCGAAGAGCGTACGATCGGGACCAGCGTCGGCCTTGTTCTTCCGAACCTCCACGTAAATGCCGGTATCGACTATACAGCCATTGGAATAAGGGAGTTTGAGACGATAATCAGTACTGTAGTCCGGCCAAACCTTTGGATTATATATTGTAGTGTCAGAGATATTGTAATAAGGGGACCAGGTAATGCTTTGAGCCCCGAATGCCTGAAGGAAGAACTCTATAGTATCAGCCTGGCAGATAATAGTATCATTACTCAGGATCAAGTCTGGGTAAGGCAGAACGACTATTTGCTTACACTCTACCTTCATGTTTGGAAGGCCCTCATTGATAGCGAGGTAAACATTGTATGTTCCCGGAGTCTCATACCTGTACACCGGAGGGTTAGATGAGGTAGATGAAATTACGCTGGAAGTTGTACACTGGGGGAAAGAAAGTTTAGTCAATGAATTATCCAGGGTATTGGTCACAAAGGCGTACAGATTATCAGTTTCTCTAATGACTCTTGAAATACCCATTGGCGTCTGAATGCCGCCAATCCCTGGATACTTTACACCGGAATAAGGACCAGTTATGCTCGCTATATCAACTCTTGCGACATCATCAGTTAATCCGTTGGCAACAAAAAAGTGCTGCCCGTCGCAATCAGCTATGTAGGTGATACTGTTTGGCTGATCTAGAACACCGCCGATCGCCCCTAAGTTATCTGGCAACGGAAAATTCAGTAAAGATGCGCCAAAATCTAACCTGACAAGGCTACTGTTCGCACGATTTGTGACAAAGATGTACCAATTTGATGTGTCCTGAACAGCGACCATATCACTAGGTTCGTCCAAATTAAAAAGAGCACCTAAATCTGTAACTGTGGGAGTCTGGGAAATATTGCTTCCGAATCTCAGTCGAAGAAGCTTATCATCGGCACCGTTAGCAACGTACCCGATATAGCTTGTATCTTCCTTGTACACGAGGAAACCCCGTGGCGCGTTAAGGAGGCCCCCAAGGTTGCCGAAATTTACACTGTTTGGAACGTTCCCAACTGACTTTCCAAAGTCAATCCGGGTAATAGAGGATGTAAGGACGTCTGTACCGCCTGTTGCAAACATGAACCAGTCGTTGGTCGTTGAGTCTTTTGTCAGAAACAACTTTACCACTCCCTGAGGCATAGTGTTATTGAGCGTTCCAAAATTGGTTGTTGTTGGGACATTCGCAAGGCTATTTCCAAATTCTAATCTGACAAATTCGTTTGATCCAGTATTGGCAACAAATCCATAATA
The DNA here is from genome assembly GCA_946886975.1 of uncultured Taibaiella sp. The sequence goes on from CAMPJV010000015.1 coordinate 11,160, forward strand.
ATTCTCACCTTCTTTTACAATTTCAATACTACCAGGAATATTAAAATCGCTGATCGGACCAAGGTTAGAGCCCACCGGTGTATTGGCTAAATAGCCCGAGCAAAACCCCCAATAGTACGATGATGCGACAACACTATCCGTAAGAACAACCGGCTGCCTGATACAGATCGTATCTGGAGCGCCAAAAAGGCTCTGGGCTTTGATATAATTCAGTTGCGACACTATCAGGAGTGCTACAAAGAGTAGGCATTTTCTCATAATACTGGAAAGGAATTTCACTTTATTTGGGCTAATATAACAATTCGGCTAAAACTTTTATAGCAATACAGTATTTTTATTTCTCTAAATCAAATTCTTATCATGGTTATTGGCGCCTTTCGCAGGACATTATTTATTAAGACTGGCATTTTGATGTGTTTAGTTGGTTCGTTCCTTTCAGCATCTTCAAAAGAGGGCATGTGGCTGCCCCCTACCCTGAAAAGCAGAGCGGCTGACATGAAGGAAATGGGACTTCAAATACCAATCGAGAAGATCTATAATGAGAATGGCACAGGACTGAACAATGCCATTGTTCTTTTTGGAAGCGGATGCACTGGTGAGATCATATCTTCAAAAGGATTACTACTTACTAACCATCATTGCGGGTATGGTACCGTACAAGGGTTAAGCAGCAAAGAGAATGACTATTTCGCCAAAGGCTTCTGGGCTATGAACATGAGCGAAGAAATCCCTTGTCCCGGACTTGGGGTCACTTTCATCAGGAAGATGGAGAACGTGACAAATATAATCCTGGATGGTATAGCCGACACGCTCCGGGGTCCCAAACGCGACAGCCTGATAGCGGGCCGCATCCGGGGTCTGGAGAAAGGCTATCGTTATACAACAAAGATGGACGCCACAATTAAACCCTTCTATAGTGGCAACCAATACTGGGTGACTATCAGCGAAACATACAGGGACGTACGTCTCGTAGGTTTTCCGCCTAACGGGATCGGCCAATTCGGAGGAGATACTGATAACTGGATGTGGCCAAGGCATACGGGCGACTTTAGTATGTTCAGAGTATACGCAGATAAGAACAATAAACCCGCAGCGTACTCGAAAGATAACAAGGCGTATAGCACCGATAACTTCTTCAGCATCAACATCTCCGGCTATAGAGAAGGGGACTTTACAATGGTTTATGGTTTTCCAGGCACTACACAGGAATATATCTCCTCCTATCAGCTAGACCACGTCTACTCGATTATCGATCCCATACGTATTGCCGTAAGGACGAAAAAGCTGGATGTCTGGAATAAGAACATGGCGGCCGAGCGGGATGTATTTCTGAAGTATACATCCAAGAAAGCTGGTGTGGCAAATGGATGGAAGAAATGGCAGGGCGAATTGAGAGGATTGAAAATAAATAATGTAGTCGAAAAGAAGCTTGTGGAGGAAAGAGACTTCCAGGGTTGGGCTGCGTCAGACAATACACTTCCTTACGCTGATGATCTGCTATCCAACATTCTCGTTAATACATCACGAGCCGATAGCGCCTTAAAGGCGGACATATACATTCAAGAGGCAGTATATGGAATAGAACTAATCGCTCACGCAGCAATTTTGGACAGAATCCTGCAAGTGATGCGTTCCGGTCTGGGTGAAACAGCGATACAGGACTCAGTTCAAAAGCTTATTAGCGGCACAAGACGATTTTACAAAAATTATGATGCGGCAACAGACCAGCAGGTCTTTGCAGAACTCATGCCTTTGTACATAAACAACGCGGGATCTTGGGTGCCGGCGGGATATAAAAGTACGCTTGCAGGATATAACCAGGACTACGGTCTGTGGGCTGCGGACCTGTACAGCTTAAGCATGTTAGCCGATACCAATAAACTGAGCCGGTTTGCATCTGGCTTGACGATGAAAGACACTACACGAATCCTTTCGGACCCGGCGTATCAATTATTTCGGATTATTTCCGGCTATCGCAAGCAGGTGGTACTGCCAATTCTAAGCCTTTTTGCTGATAACATGAGTTATTACAACAGGCTCTATATGAAGGCTCAAATGCAAAAGGATTGGAATACTATGTTCTACCCCGATGCTAATCTCACGCTACGCCTAACATATGGGAAAGTAGAAGGAATGGACCCTGACGGTCCTGCGGAGTACAGCTTTCAAACTAACCTGGACCAGATTATGGAAAAGAACAATCCTGAGGTTGAGGAGTTTAAGGTGCCTGAGAAGCTGATGGAGCTACACAATAAAAAGGATTTTGGACGGTGGGAAGCTAACGGCACAGTCCCAGTGGCGTTTATTGCGAGTAACCATACGTCTGGCGGCAACTCAGGAAGCCCGGTCATTAACGCTAAAGGACAGCTAATCGGTACCAATTTCGATAGAGTATGGGAAGGAACGATGAGTGACCTCTACTTTGATCCAAAACTATGTCGCAATATCAGTGTAGACATACGTTATACGCTCTTTATTCTGGAAAAGTTTGGCGGCGCCGGTTGGCTATTGAAGGAAATGAAGCTGGTAAAAAATTAGAGCTTTTAGCTCCCGACATTAAAAACTTCAGACTTCACTCAAAGAGGGGGATTTTTCGTATTTTTACTTCCCTCCCATGGATTTGAATTTTAGAATAACTGCTATAGCGCTAACGGGTTTTTTATCAGTTACATCTTGTGCCCAGTCAAAGAAAGCTGCCGTTGGACCTGCTAAGGGCTACGCCACATTAATAGAAGCAACATCTCAACGCACTATTCCTGGTATCAGGGATGCGGAAATTGAAACTGTCTACAAGTTTGTCATTATCTGGCAATCGAACGAGCAACCGCGCGATTTCTTCTGGAAAGCCCCCGGAATCTGGCAGAATTGTTCTGTAAACAAAGTGCACAAGAGCATAAGCAAATCTCCAAAGGGTAACTGGTACATCACCAAAGGTTATGCAGCAAACCAATTGAGAAAGGGAGACACCCTCGAATTGATTCCGTTGAAAGGGGGGAAGTTCCCTATACCGGCCGTCATACCTTCTGATCTTAACAACGTCATCATTTTCAAAACGAACAAATCAAACTGGCGTCAAATACCGGTGGGCAAAATCACCAGAAAGCCGGATATCATAATGCATTAATAAATTGAAATGAAAAAACTGCTTTTACTTATTGTTTCTGCAAGCGTTTATACCGTAGCACATGCCCAACCATGGATGGAAAACTTACATGAGCCGCAGAAGCTGGATGATATAATCGCCGCCTATAAGGCGAAGAGTTCACGAATTCATCAAGAAGACGAGGGGAAATCATCTGCAGAGCCCAAGGAGGGGAAGGACTATCACCTGGGACGTTGGGCCTGGTATTGGCGGAATCACCTGGATGAAAACGGTTACCTTGTTTCGCCAAAAGTTACATTTCTTGAGTGGAAGGACTATAAGGCAAAAAAACAAATTAGGAATGCCCGGGCCAAAACAACAGATCAATCTCAGTGGACTTTTAAAGGCCCAAACCAAACTTTTGGTGGTAACAAAGGGATCGGGCGGGTAAACGTTATTGAGTTTCATCCTACAGACTCCAATACATTTATTATCGGAACCGCTGGCGGAGGAGCCTGGCGAACAACAAACAGCGGAGTGCAATGGACAAACCTGTACGATAATTTGCCGGTCTTAGGTGTCTCTGACGTTGATTACAATCCCCTCAACCCTAACACGATCTATCTATGCACTGGCGACAGAGATGCAGGTGACACCTATAGTGTTGGTGTATTGAAATCTACTGACGGGGGCGCTACCTGGGATACCACAGGTATGCAGTTTGGTGCGGCCTCAATGATATTGACTAACACTTTAGTCATCAATCCTCTCGACACAAATTCTCTAACACTTGCAACAAGCAGTGGTATGTTCAAATCTTATGACGGAGGAAGCTCGTGGCAATCAGTTGCTGGAGGTCATTTTAAACAAGTTATCTATAACCCTGCGGATACAAGCATTTTGTACGGCGCTACGTACGTCAACGGAAGTTCTCAGATATTCAGATCAGCAGATGGAGGACTCACCTGGACTGCGGTTACCAATCTCAATGATTCAAGGAGGATTGTCTTAGCAGTAACTCCTGCAGACCCTGCAGTAGTTAAAGCGGTGGTTGCTAATATGAATGCCGGTCTCCGGGGTATATACAGCTCAAGTGACACAGGACAGACCTTTACACATCTTTTTGGGAGCACGGCTGATTGTTCAACGAATCTTCTGAATGGAGCAACCAATCCAGGATCCAACTCATGCACAGGCCAGGGATGGTATGATATAAGCATTGCTGTGAGTCCTCTTGATGCGAACAGGGTAGTTATTGGAGGTATCAATACCTGGCAATCGATAGATGGTGGCACCACCTGGACTATCATCAATGAAGCCTACGGGGGAGCACCCGGGATAGCAGACGTACACGCTGACAAACATTATCATGCTTTTCACCCTCTAAGTCCAACTGCTCTTTTTGAATGTAACGACGGGGGGATTTTTAAAAGTTCTAATGATAATATCCTTTGGTCAGATCTCTCCAGCGGACTTGAAATAACTCAGTTCTACCGACTGGCAACCGCAGACGTAGCTCCGTTTGTTATTGGAGGCGCCCAGGACAATGGTAGCAAGCGGATGTATTTTACAAACACTTCCAGTCCCCTGACTGGCGGCGACGGAATGGATTGCCTGATTGACTTCACAAATAGCTCTACGTTCTATACATCCAGCCAATATGGGAATATTAGCAGAACAACTAATAATGGATCAACTTTTGGAAATATTAGCAACAACATTCCCGGGGATCCAACCGGAGATTGGATAACCCCTATGTTACTACACCCGAACGATGCCTCTACAATTTTTGCAGGGTATTCACGTTTGTATATGTCAAACACGAAGGGCACGAGCTGGACGGATATCTCACCTAGCTTTTCAACAGCAGGCCCCCTGATCAGACGAATAGCTATGACTGCGGAAGACGATAATCTTATTTACATCCTGAGTGGCGACAAGACACTTAGATACACCTTAGATCAAGGAACAGCCTGGAGTCTCGTACCTTCTTCTGGATTTAGCGGTAGAATGTCGGACATAAAGATAGACCCGAAAGATAGAAACCATATCTGGGTGACATATAGTGGCTATACTGGTACCCGCGTAGCTGACTATCGCGTTGGGCAAGGTTGGACGAATAGAAATGATTCCCTTCCTAATGTTCCTTTACAGTGCATCGTCATCGATTCTTCAAATGGTACGGTGTATGTTGGAACAGATGTCGGGGTTTTCTATCGTGATCACACTATGAGCACGTGGGAAGAATATAACAACGGGCTACCAACTGTGGAAGTTACAGATCTGGAGATCAATTATGCAACCAATGAAATATGGGCTTCAACTTATGGACGCGGAATGTGGAAATCGCCCCGTCATATCGCCGTTCCTAACGGAATTAGCAATGTGCCATATGCCCTTGATGTTATTACAATTGCGCCAAACCCTAATAATGGCAATTTCATGATTAAGACGACAAATAAGTCGCTCATGGGTCAAAATACCACAGTGCGGGTACTAAGCTATACCGGCGCATCGGTTATGCAAATTGAGGAGCAATTTGACAACGACGGAAGTCTCTCTCTGAAACTTGGTAATCTTGCCAGAGGCACCTATATCGTGGAGGTGAATAAACATGGAATGGTGTACGCAAGAAATAAGATGGTCGTATTGTAGACCAAGAAAACTTACTTATTCAAAATAATAAATCCGGCACTGGCCGGATTTATTATTTTATGGCTTTTCAGAGCGTCACCAATTCTTTAGCGTGCTGAAGAGCCGCCTTTCCCGGCTTTTCTCCACCAATCATCTGTGCGATGGCTAGTACTCGTTCTTCCTGATCCAACACTCTTACCCTAGTGCTAATTCGCTTGTCGCCATCAGATTGCTTATATACGTAAAAGTGGCGTGACCCACGTGCTGCCACTTGCGGCTGATGGGTAATGCAGATGATTTGATGAAGGTTTGCCAGTTCCTGCAATAAGCTCCCAACTTGTTTTGCTGCCTCCCCGGAAATGCCGGCATCTACTTCATCAAATATTAACGTTGGGAGATGCATAGCTTTTGCGGTAAGTGAATTGATACAAAGCATGATCCGGCTCATTTCTCCACCAGAAGCAGCCCTGTGCACGGGCAGAAACTGACCTGAGTTATTGGCATCCAGCAGGAACTCAACTTTATCGACGCCTCTTGGGCCTGGCTCCGAAAGAACATCCATGAGTATATCAAACCGAGCATTTGGCATACCAACAAGGTGAAATAATTGATTTAGTTTTTTGATCAGTTCAGGTACTGCCTTTCGTCTCTTGTCGGAGAGTGCTTCCGCGTCTCTAATCAATTCTTTATAGAGATTGTCTTTTGAGAGTGAAAGCTCTGTTATCTGGTCGTTCAAACTAAGGGTTTCCTGAAGTTCATGCTCAAGCTGATTCTGAAGTCTAAGAAGGTCGCCCGTGGTATTAACTGCATGCTTCTTACAAAGTTTATAGCCTAAGTCAAGTCTTTCCTGAAGACGATCCATGAGAAGAGGATCAAGATTGACTTTTTGTTCCAAAGTCTCTATCTCAGTTGCTATATCCTTTAGCTCAGCATGCACAGATGAGAT
>CAMPJV010000016.1 GCA_946886975.1 uncultured Taibaiella sp.
GGTCGTGCTTTCCAGCTTTAGAAAGTAGAAGAACGGGATATAAATCAGGGAATAGTGAACCAAATACATGGAATAGGATACCTTACTGACATGCTGGATCGCAGCGGAAAGGTGTTTGCTCGGATATGCCGGACACTGAATGCAAAAGGAAGGCAGCAGGAGAACAGCAAAGGGATGAACAGATATAAGAAAGCATCGGAAAACCATTTGATAGCCGGATCTTCCGATCTGGCTATTGTTATGCCGGGCGTGGCGATGAGGTAATAGAGCACAGGAAAGGAGACCAGGCTCACGATGAAGAGAGGGACCTTTACTTTCTGCAGAAACGCAAACCTATAGTTTTTCAGATAAGCGAAAAGCACGCCAAACATTACTGCGTCCAGGCGGAACAGAACTACCTTTCGAATGCCGCTATCCTGATCGGGTCCATTCAGCGGATGAAAAGCATTGATCACGCGAATCAGTGCGAAGGCAAGCAGGTAGATAACAAATATGCGGATAAGGAACTTCTCTTTATCACGGTACCGGATAAGGAGTGAAGAAACAAAAAGCGTTAACGGAAGTGTGATATAGAACCACTCCTCTACCGAAAGGCTCCAGGCTTCACCGAAAAAGAACTGGGGATTGGGGTACCACAGGTTCTGCAGAAAAGGGTAGAACAGGAATTTATAAGCCTCCACTTGCTGCAGGTCTATCGCTTTATATAAAACGATGTTAACCGTCAGTATGAGCCAGTAGGCGGGAAGCGTGCGGTACCAGCGGCGAACCCAGAAGTTCCTGAGCTCTGAGGCCGGAAGTGCTCCTTCGTCGGGCATGGTCTTGATGAGTATGTTGCCGATCAAGAAACCACTGAGCACAAAAAACAGCTCCACACCCAGCAGCCCCAGTGTTTCAATGTTTGTAAGCGCTATGCTCAGGGGCTTACCAACCCAGCCGCGGTTCTGCAGCGGCGCAAGAAATGGAAGGGAATGTGATATTACTACGGTCAGAATGGCAATAGCTCTTACAACATCGAGCCCTATTATTCGTTCACTCCTGGTGTGGGTAGTACGCATTCAGTGTTCAAGGGTTAATAGAGTCCATTGACCTGCTGTTCCATACCTGAATATTGATTTGAAGAATTCTCAGAGTTGCAGGAAATATCATTATGGCAATAGTAATAAATTCATGTGAGGAGCGTCAGCAAAACTGACTAAATCTCAAATATATAGGCAAGCAACTACAGTTCAAAAGAATAACATACTTCTACCTTATCATTCGATGCAAGATAATTAGCTGCTATAAGGCCAATAAATATCCGTAGAAATGCCCTAGAAGATGGGTTACCTTTTTGCCTTTCGGGTATTAATAGTACAGGCCTGTCCTTATAGTTCTGACAGTCCTTTCCTGAGCAATTGAAGCTCCTAATCAGTGGTTAAAGACTTACCACTCGAATGACAAAAAACATCTTTAAGAAACACGATGGGTGGCGGCTAATCTGCCGGTCACGATCGTTTCTTTGCTGATGATGAAGTTGACCCACCAACAAGTTGGGGGCAGGGAAGTTGTGAAGCGCTAAAGAGAATAGACTTTACATGAGAAAATACAACAACCATCCCGGGGTATAGCAATATCCGGGAGTCACTATAGGCGTATGCCAGAGTTCTTTGACACTATTGGGAATATAAAATCATACACGCGCTCTGAAGGGGCGGGCGGACGTATGCAAACGAAAACGAGGGTGCGTGTGCACCCTCGTCCTAATCGTGATAAACAGCTTATGTTATGCCATGTTATGGAAAACTTTCTGCACATCGTCGTCCTGCTCTACACGCTCTATTAGTTTGAATACGTCCTCCGCCTGCTCTTCGCTTATCTCCACCGTGTTCAGTGGCAGCCACTCGATTTCTGAGGAGATTGGTATAATGCCTTTTTCTTCTAATGCCTTTTGCATATTGCCGAAGTCATTGAAGTCGCAGCGCAGGACCAGGTTGCCTTCGCTGTCCTCTCCAAGTTCCTCAAGGCCGGCATCTATCAGTTCCAGCTCCAGGTCTTCCTGGCTCTGGCCTTCGGCATTCAGCTTAAACACACCCACATGCTTGAACAGGAATGCTACAGAACCACTGTTTCCCAGGGCGCCACCACCTTTATTGAAATGAGAACGGACATTGGCGACCGTACGGGTAGTATTATCCGTTGCGGTCACTACAAGCAAAGCTATACCGTGAGGTGCGTAGCCTTCATAAAGAACTTCTTCATAGTTGCTGGTATCCTTGCCCAGGGCATTCTTAATCGCGCTCTCTATCCTGTCCTTTGGCATGTTCACAGACTTGGCGTTCTGCATGATGCGGCGGAGCATAGGGTTTGTGTCAGGGTCAGGACCACCCTTCTTAACAGCTATATTTATTTCCTTGCCTATGCGGGAAAACTGCTTTGCCATGCGGTCATACCTGGCAAACATGGTAGACTTCCGTACTTCAAATATGCGACCCATATATTACTTCAATCGGTTAAAGATCAGTGTGGCCGCAAAAATAAGAATAGTTTTCAGAGTGGCTAGTAACTATTCACCTATAGCGACAAAAAAGGCTTCCTCGTGGAAGCCTGTATTATGCTGATCGTTTAGAACCGGACCATGAGGTAGATGGCCACCGGGAGCCTGAAAATACCCTCTGCGAGCTCATTGTCGATCTTGCTCACAGTTGTTTCCCACATGCCTGTATTCTGCGCTCTCCTGGTAACAGACAGATCCTGCTTCTGATCGCCCGTTACATAGTAAAAGCTGGTCTCCGTGCCGATCACCACCTTTTCAGATATGTTGTAGCGTATCCAGCCCATCAGTCCGCCGCCAAAGCTTGTGATGTCTGTTTTGGTAATAGTAGTCGTTGTATCGAAGGCCCTGATGACGTTCCTGGTGCGGTCGTCGTTCAGATTATACAGGCCGTCTACGCCTATTCCTGTACTCCATCGGCCCGATAGGGTAAAGGCCTTTTCTATTCCTACTCTTAGCTGCATGTCGTTGATGTCTGTCTCCCTTCTGTTCACGCCATCGTCATCAGTAAACGAGCGGTAAGTATAGCCCACACCTATTCTCCCGCCCCACCCTTTGTTTATGGAATTGATGGAGTAGACGAGGAGGTAGGGATTGTTATTGGTCGCGGTAGCGTTGCTGCTGTTGAAATTGAAAACCTGCCTTACCAGTTCATTGATCTGTACGCCAAGATGATGGACTACCTTCTTTTCCCTGATCTCTGTTTCCTCCTGGGCATGCGAAATTGTTGCCATTCCTGCAAGCAGAAGGCAAATGAGAAAGGTTTGCTTCATTCGGATCTTTTTGAATTGAGAATGGTCTATAGAAAGAGAGTGCTCCTTCGGAAAGCTAATATCTAAATTAATATTAAGAATAAAGAATAGCTGTGTTGTTATTTCACTTTAAAGGGATCGGAATACCTCTCATCCGTGATCATAGAATAATCTGTAAGGGTGTTCAGGAATGCTACAATGGCTTTCTTTTCATTGTCAGATATATTCATGCGGAGCGGCTGTCCGTTCGCGGTCTTGAGTCTGGGGTCAAGATTCGGATCGTTCTGGATGCCGTGACTGTAGTGCTCAAGTACTGCGTCCAGCGTGGCAAACCTGCCATCGTGCATATAAGGCGCGGTGAGGGCAACATTTCTAAGGTTGGGGATCTTAAAGGAGCCGTTCAGCTGAGCATTGTTGGTTACGGCGCCCATGCCTTTGTCAGTATTGGGATACTCCAGACCGATATTCATAAACTGAGTGCTGCTATAGCCCATAGGCGACAACTGGTGGCAACCATTACAGTCGTATTTGGTATTAAACAGATTCTGACCCTCCAGCTCCAGTGCCGAAAAGCTCCCCTGTCCCTGACTCACCTGGTCAAAGCGCGTATTCTCTGTGCGTATCGCTACAAGGAATGCCGTCATCGCTTCGGCTATCTTATCAACCGTTATATCCTCAGTGCCATAAGCCTTCTTGAATAGGTCTTTGTAATAGGACATACCTGCCAATCTTTCCGGGAGAACGGAAACATCATCGATGCCCATTTCAACATGATTTGTAATAGGCCGTGAAATGAGATTCTTTAGATCAGACTCTCTTGCATCCCAGAAGAACAGACCACTGCTTTGAAATGGATTGAACACAGGGCCTCCTTTAGTGGAGAATCCCAGGTTCTGAATAGCCATAGAATTTCTCCTGGTCAGCCTGTTTTCAAATCCCCTGCTGAGCGCCACATTATCAGAGAAAGCTGAATTCTGCCGGTGACAACTGGCACAGGCTACTGAATTGTTTAGCGATAATCGCCTTTCATAAAACAACACCCTGCCCAGGGTGGCTTTTTGGTTTAGCTCAAATGCAGATGCTCCGTAGAAGTCATTGCCCCTGGCAGGGACGTCCACGTAGACAGTGCCAGTGCCTTCTACGTCCTTTTGCTTGGTGCAGGAATATATGAGAACAGCGGCTACAGGCAGCAGCAATAAGAGCTTCTTCATGGGTCTGACGTTTTACTATTACTAATAAAGATGATCTATTAAGATATTAAGGTACACAACAATTTAATGACCTTATACACTTAGACGATAATATGACAATTGGCGTTGGCTCTTTACCAAAAAATCCCCCTTATTGCGCATATTCCTGCTCCTTCATCATAATAGCGTTCGCCTGGTTGGCCGCCTGCTGGGCGTTCTGCATATCTCCTTTCGCCTGGTAGATCTGGCTCATCATCTGGTAGATATCCGCCCTACCTGGATCAAGGCTAACTGCCTGATTCATAGCAGCAATAGCGGCATCCATTTGACCTATGGATGCAAGCGCAATACCATAGTTTGCCAGCGCGTTTTCGTCGTACGGGTCAGCGGCCACATACTCTGCGTACTTCCTTGCAGCCGTAGCGAAGTCCTGGCTCTGCAGGGCGGCTGAGGCTTCGATCCCTGCGTTGCTTTTTCGCTGGAGCACCGCAGATATGGGAACTCCGTTTACTTCTACCCTATGGACCGCATTTGCCGGCGGCCATTTATCGTTCTGAAGCTGCTCCGGAGAAATGTAGCGCGAGTAGGTGACATAGTAATCCCACTCTTTGGAGTGACGGTCATTGTAGCGGACATAGTACCAGCGTATCCAGCTCGTGTCTTTGGCGAAGTATTTATCAAAGCCCAGCATGTTGGAGGCAACCACTATCTTACGGCCAGGCACAGGTTTGGCATTCTTTATTATCCATTTCGCATCCTGAAGAGCGCTGTTCTGGTAGTAATCTGTATCATAGTAGCCGTGCGCACCCTCTATACCCCCAACGAATTCATTAAAGTAGACATACTGGTTGGGATGTACCTTGACTGTCCAGATAATAGCAGGAAGCAGTCCGGCGATGGCAATTGCATGTGGCAGCCACCTTAGCTTTTCATTTTTAAAGAAGTCAGTTATAAGCGGCCAGCCCAGGGCAGCCATGGACACCCAGAAAGGGTAAATAAAGAACACATGTCGCCAGGTGTCATGTACGCTGGATTTCTTATAAGCCATGTATAAAGGAGTAAAGAAGGCAGCAAAAACAAGGAAAACAAGGGTGAATGTGCCATAGGTCTTCCGTGCCCGTGCGAACAGGACCAGAAATAAGGCCACACCAGCTATTACCACAATAGGATTCGAGATCAGCATCCACTTGAACTCGTAATACCAGGGCTGGGCGTTATTAGGACGGAACACACCTTCAAAGAACACACGAAGGGTGATGCCACGGTTGGTCATCTCTTTCAGGGACTCGATAGGATGAGTAAGCGGAGCCTGCAAGCCCCAGGGCCATGTAAGCAGACCTATCACATAGCCAATGGCAAGGGCAACCACTAATGCGAGGACACCCTTCTTCAACAACTTGTTGTTGTCGGCCTTAAGCTGGCTCTGGAACTGTTTGTTGGTAAAGTAGTACAGCAAGGTCATTACACCGAAGTAGCCCACCTGGAGAATACCACCGGCGGAACGCACACCGAAGGCGATACCGAAGCCTATAGCAATGCCAAGGGCGTGTCTCCACATCCTGTTAGGGAAGTCCTGCAGAAAGGCTAGCCAGAAATACATACCGATAATGAACCCGCAAGCAAGGGGAATGTCCTTAGGGTTATTCATGCTCTCACCGAAGATGCGTGGAGAGAATACGATAAAGAGTAAAGCAATAAGTGCGACAGACCACCTTTTACTAAGCCGAAAGACAAACAATCCTGTGAAGATCATCATCAACGCTCCCATGAGGGCGTTAATAAAGTGCCTGAGGAACAGATGAGGAATGGAAGGGAACCACTGATGTAATATCTCGGTTGTGAAATCGAAGAAGCCACCATAAAACTGCTGTCCCTGGTACTGCAGACTCATGCTGTCATAATTCAGCGCCTGCTGGTCCCCGTTAGTGAAATAGTTCCATATATGCTGACCATATTCTATCTGCAGCCATTCGTCCCCGCTTTGTCCATAGTCACGACTGATGAGCGGCATGACGATGAGGATGAGTGCGCTAAGGATAAAAAAGGAGATCTTCCAATACCTTGATTCTGTATTCAGGACTGCTGATTGCTGCATAAAGCTATTATTGGTCTGGCTTGGTGTGACGGGCGTAAAATTAATCGAATAATGAGTTTATCCCACTGCTTTAAAGCCTTGAATGTAAATATCTGACAAAGATTATCTTTACGCTTTTTAAAGAAAGCGACAGCGTTATTTCATGTTCCTGGCCAATCTTCCTATTTATAAGAAACTGACGCGACAGCGGTCTATAACCTTTGCCAAATACCTTGCAGACCTCATTCCCGACGGGTCTCATGTGCTGGACTTCGGCTGCGGAAATATGTATACAGTGATCCAGCTACTGAATCACAGACCTAACCTCAAGATCACTGGAATAGATATCATAAGAGATCAGAACCTGAGTGATGAGATATTAGCAGATAAGCGTCTTGAGTTTAACATTGGCTCAACTAAAGAACTGCCCTATGAAAATGACCGTTTTGATGTGTCTTTAGCATTGGCAGCACTCCATCACACTCCCGACCCGGAGTACTTCCTTTCGGAACTGAAGCGTGTCGTGAAGCCAGGGGGACATGTCATATTGGTGGAGGAAATGGCGATAAACCTCCTGGACAAAGCCTACATATGCGTTGAGGACTGGCTGCTGAATAAAATGAAGGAGGGGGTGCCCGTACCGCTCAACTTCCGATATCACAAAGAATATCTACAGGAGTTTGAAAAACAGGGGCTGAAGATTGTGTTCCAGGGAGAGATAAGGCCGTTTCCTACCATGATGCACCATTATGTATATAAGCTGCGCAAGGGATAGTAGATAGTAGGGAGTCTTTAGTAGAAAGTAGTTAGTAGGGAGTAGATAGTACTGATGAAGTCTAAACAGCAATAAAAAAGCAACGTTCGTGGAACGTTGCTTTTATTTTGAGTAAGATGTGATCTTATTCGTTTTCTGCTGGAGCAGTTTCTTCGTTTGCTGTTTCCTGGCTTGCTGTTTCTTCAGCTCCTTCGGCTGCCGCTTCTTCTTCAGAGGCTGCGGCTGAGGCTGCTCTTGCAGCATTCTTCTCTTCTACACGACGTACAGACTCGCTGACGATAGCATGACGCTTCTCCTGCTTGTGCTTACGGTGTGTTTCCTGGCGGCGGGCTACTACTTCCTCGTGCTCTCCGTTCCAGTTTTCGAATTTCTCCCATGCGGTCTTCTCATCGAACAGACCAAGGGTTACGCCACGCATCAGATGTTTCAGGTACAATACTCCCTTGAAAGATAGGATACGGCGGCAAGTGTTAGTTGGCTGTGCGCCTTTCTGTAACCAATGCAAAGAACGCTCACGGTTCAAACGAACGGTAGCAGGAATTGAAAGTGGGTTGTAGGTACCAAGCTTTTCAATGAATTTGCCATCACGTGGAGCAGTGCTGTTAGCCACTACGATAAAGTAAAAAGGGCGCTTCTTAGAGCCATGACGCTGTAAGCGGATCTTAACTGACATAAATAATAGAAATTATTTGTGTTTACAATAAAATTTTAGGACTGCGAAGATAATCAATTTCTAAAAATTAAGTACTCCTAGCCTCACATGTTTTTATGGATTATATATATCCTTGCTACTTAGAGTATTATCTCTTGCCCATTGGCATTCCCATGCCCATTCCAGGCATCATTCCCTTCATCTTACCCATCTGCCCCATCATTTGGCGCATTTGTTCGAACTGCTTCATAAAGGCGTTGACCTCAGATATGTCTTTGCCGGAACCTTTGGCTATGCGTTTGCGGCGGCTACTGTCTATCTCATCGGGATTTTGACGCTCGTAGGGGGTCATGGAGCCGATGATGGCCTCGATCCCTTTGAAGGCGTCGTCGGAGATGTCTATGTCTTTCATGGCTTTGCCTATGCCGGGGATCATTCCTAAGAGGTCCTTCAGGTTACCCATCTTTTTGATCTGCTGGAGCTGCTCTACGAAGTCTTCGAAGTCGAACTTGTTCTGGCGGATCTTCTTCTCCAGCTTCTTAGCCTGCACCTCATCGAACTGAGCCTGGGCACGCTCCACAAGGGTGGTGATATCTCCCATTCCAAGAATACGCTGGGCCATCCGCTCCGGGTAGAAGACATCGAGGGTGTCGAGCTTTTCGCCCATGCTTACGAACTTGATGGGCTTATCTACCGTGTATTTAATAGATAAAGCGGCACCACCACGGGTGTCACCATCCAGCTTGGTGAGGACCACGCCGGTGAAATCGAGCTTTTCGTTGAAGGCCTTGGCTGTGTTCACGGCGTCCTGACCAGTCATGGAATCGACGACGAACAAGATCTCCTGGGGATTGACGGCCGCCTTAATGTTTGCCACCTCTTTCATCATGACCTCGTCAATGGCAAGACGACCTGCGGTATCTATGATTACTACCTTATTGCCATTCTGCTTAGCCTGAGCTATGGCCTTCTGGGCAATATCGACAGCATCTTTATTGTCGGGCTCGTTGAAGACGGGAACTTTGACCTGCTCTCCGAGGACCTTCAACTGATCAATGGCCGCCGGCCTGTAGATATCCGCGGCTACCAGCAGGGGATTCATACCGCGCTTGGACCTGAGATAGTTGGCCAGCTTGCCTGAAAACGTCGTCTTACCACTACCCTGCAGACCAGCGATCAGGATGACCGTGGGCCTGGCTGAAAGATCCAGCTCGACTTCGGTACCACCCATCAGCAGGGCCAGCTCGTCCTTTACGATCTTCACCATAAGCTGACCAGGAGAAACAGCGGTCAGTACTTTCTCACCTGTAGCCTTGTCTTTAACCTTATCGGTAAACTCCTTCGCGATCTTATAGTTGACGTCGGCATCGACCAAGGCACGGCGGATCTCCTTTATAGTACTGGCAACGTTTATCTCAGAGATGCGTCCTTCGCCTTTTAGCTGCTTAAACGCGGAATCGAGCCGCTCACTTAAATTATCGAACATAGTGTATCCTTATTCTTTATGGCCGCACAGCAGGAAAGCCATGCGGGGTGCAAATTTAATTTAATTAAGGAATAATAGGACAGACGCGGAAAGAGGGTTTGTTATTAATTTTAGCGCCGTGCCTGTATCCTGGATGAATAAAAGAATAGTACTATATGCAATCGCCCTGGCTCTCCTGGCTGTTGCCATGAAGATGGTGGAGTATCGGTTCCTGATACTTACCCATTCACTGGAGATATATGGAGGGATCATTGCGGCTGTGTTTATGGCGGTGGGGATCTACGCGGGCAGGAAGCTGACAGGAAAGAAAGAGGTGATCATAGAAAAGGAAGTTCACATCCACGTGCCGGCGGAGGAAGTGGCCCCTGCCGTAAATGGCGAAACGTTTGTGCTGAACAACAAGGCGCTGCAGGACCTGGAAATTACCAAAAGGGAATATGAGATACTGGAGCTGATGGCCAGGGGGCTAAGTAACCAGGAAATAGCGGAGCAGACGTTCCTGTCTATCCATACGGTGAAGACACATGCAAGTAATCTATTCTTTAAGCTGGATGTGAAGCGCAGGACCCAAGCGGTGATGAAGGCAAAGGAACTGGGATTGATATAATGATATCCTTGTGCGGCCGGCGCTCCTACCCACCTTATAGAGACCTTATAGAGATGTAACTCCAATGGTACTCCACTGGAGCTGCGATGCACAAGCTTTTTAATCCCAATGCATGGAGCGCAGTGACATCGTTCGGAGAAATAACTACTACTTTAGTATGAAAACAGCACTGGAGGGCCAAAAAAGAGAAGAAAGTATGAGAGAGGTGGAGTGAGAGGATGCTTCCTTTGCCAGAACTAAAAAAACATACACATGAAAAAAACAGTCTTTACTTATGGACTAATTACCGGGGCTATCGCTATTACACTGATGATAGGCAGCATGCTCTTAATAGGCGGCCGCGGGGGGCAGGCACCTGACTTTGACAAGGGAATGCTGCTGGGGTACACTGCCATTATCCTGTCATTTGTCCTGATCTATTTTGCGCAGGCTTCCTACAGGGATAACGTAGGCGATGGGTATATATCATTCGGGAAGGCCTTCCAGGTGGGGATATTGGTGACGCTCATAGCGAGTGTACTCTATTCGTTGGTCTGGGTACTTGTGGCAGATATGGTTGCTCCGGATTTCCTGGAACAATACCAGGCCTATGAGCTCAATAAGATGAAAGAAGCGGGCGCATCGGCAGAGGCCATTGCAAAGTCAACAGCCGAAATGAACAAAATGGCAGTGGAATACAAGAAACCTTGGGTGAAAGCAGCATATACCTTCCTGGAGCCTTTTCCTGTGGGAATAGTCGTGACGCTTATCTCGTCCTTCCTGGTGCGCATAAAGAACAGACGTTCGCCAGCCGTTGCCTCATAGAGGATATAATGAGCACATAAAAAAAGAGTGATGAATGTTCATCACTCTTTTGTGTTTATCAGGTTGTATCTTATTTCTGAACCATTCCGGTAAATACGCCCTCTTCTACCTTCATTGGGTATTTCTGGCGCAGCTGCTCGTTCCACTTCTTTTCAAGATAGTCCTGGTATTCTGCAACGACATAACCACGAGCGTCTTCAAGAGACTTAGGAGTATTAGTGTCGAACACATCAGAAACGTTAACGACGGTGTAGGTACCATCAGCGTTCTTCACTGCACTGGTTGCCTTACCCTTGATGAGCTGCTCCCTTGGAACTTCGTTGAAGCGAGAGAACTCGTAACGTCCCTGCTGGATATTTACACCGTCAGGACTGTCTTCTGTATTTACTGCTTTAACAACATCTTCGTCAGTAAAGCCTTTTGTTCCATTTATCACCTTCATACCCTTCTTCAATGCATCTTCATTCTTGAAGTGGTAAACTGAACCCTTGAACCCCGGCTCCCACTGGTACTTATTCTTATTCATCTCATAGAAAGCCTTGAGACCGGTGGTATCCTTAGAGGCTTTGCCCCATACATTCTGATCCATTAGCTCGAATAGCATGATGCCATCCCTGTACTCCTGCATCAGGTTTTTGAAGTCTACATTCTCCTCTACCAACTTGTGTTCCTGGAAGTCATTGACCACACGGCTAACATACATAGTGTAGAGGTCTTTTGCGACTGCTTTCTTAGGTCCCTGAAGTCTTCCTCTTGTAATGGACTCAGCAAAATTCATGAAGTCCTTCTGTGAGTAATTTGTCTTACCGAGAGAAAACAACGGCTTGGTCATATAGCTGTAATCTGAAGCCTTGAAGGTATTTGCATCCTTTCCAGTATCAGGAATCGTAGCAAGCTTTTCTGCCAATTCATCGAAGTTTGCGGTGTATTCTTTGAAGCCATTCTGCTGCTTCACTTTCTCGAAGAATATATCCCTTGCGTTCTGTGCGCGGGAGTCGTTTTCAACCTGACGCTTGATCTGGCTGTACATGCTGTCATAAGGCTTCAACGGGTATTTGGCAAGCAGCTTAAGGATATGAAAACCGTAATCTGTCTGCACGGGCTGAGATACATCGCCTACTTTCTTCAAAGCAAAAGCAGCACTCTCAAAGGCAGGGACCATACGGCCGGTGCCGAACTGCGGAAGAACGCCACCTTCGTTTACCGAGAACTTATCGTCTGAATACTTCTTTACTACATCTTCAAACGCAACTCCACTCTTTAGATCATTCTGGATAGAATCCAGGCGCTTACGTGCAGCAGCTATTCCATCTTCCCCTTTAGACTTTGGAGTGGAAACCAATATCTGCGCAACCTGAACCTCGCCTCTTGACGGACGCTTCTCAATCACCTTAACTATATGGTAACCCAACTGTGTGCGGAAAGGAGCCGAAACTTTACCGATGTCGGTGCCGAATACGGCATTCTCAAAAGGGTATAATGTCTGGAGGGCTGTCATAAAACCGATGTCACCACCCTTGTCCTTAGAGCCGCGATCTTCGGAATACGCTTTTGCCAGCGCACCGAAATCAGCCTTTTGCTTTGTTACGGCTGTATAAATACTATCAATCCTCTGGCGTGCTTTGAGTGTATCCGCCGGGCCCAGTGATGGAGGAGCCATTATGAGAATATGAGCTACATGACGATCTTCCTTCATCCTGGCATACGCCTCTTTGTAAAGCCTGTTGCTAACTTCTTCGTCAGTGAGGTAATTCTTGGCAAGCTGCTTACGATAGTTGTCAAGCTCACGCTGAATACTCTCCATGGTATCGAGCTTCATAAGCTCAGCTTCTCTAACCTTCATCCGGAAAAGAGAATACAGATCGAGGTATTCCCTCAGCGCCGGCTCGGAAAGATCAGGCTTCTTGTTCTGTGCGTTCTTCTGGTAGTTTCTTAGGAACTCCTGCTTGGTGACAGAATTGCTGCCGTAGGAGAATAGAGTCTGAGCAGACCCGGAGCTAATAAATACCCCGGATGCAAGCAAAGATAAAACGAGCTTTCGCATGTTTCAGTGTAGTTTTTATGATTTTGATTTGGAAGTCTTTTCCTCTTTCTTTTCGAGCATGTTGATAACGTCTATGACATTACTATGGTCGAGTCTCTTGCCCCTGATGATCTTCTTATCGTCGAGCAAATATAACACCGGCGTGCTATAAACATCATACATAGAGCGGTAGTTAGACTTATGCTCCGGATCGTACACATGCGTCCATCCGGTGAGATTATGCTTGGTGATGAACTCTCTCCATAGCTTTTCGTCTCCTTCAGTTCTTACTGCATATATCTCTACACCCTTGTCCTTCAGAACAGCTTTGTAAGCGGAATCTATTGCAGGAATCTCCTTGGTACAATGACCACAGGTGGGATCCCAGAATACTACCAACGTATACTTGGAATTGATGCTGGAAAGCGTGTGCTCTTTATTATCAATGCCGGTCATCTTTATTTCCGGAGCAACGCGCCCGATAAGGTTGGGAGCGATCTTGGCTGCGCGGTCGTAGTACTTACCAAGCGCTTCATTGTCCAGCCAGTAAGCATCGCCCTTCATGTAGTAGTTCTCTACAAGGTAAACGAAGACGCGATCCATCCCCATTATCTTGCTGTTCTCGGCGTTCCTGGTGAGCCACCAAAGAGTGTACTTGAACAACTCCTGCTGACCTCTGGTTTTGGAAAGAAGCATGTCGCTTTCCTTAATAACGCTATCCTCGTAGGGGAGCACGAGCTTGTTCATGTACTCCTCGAGCTTTGCATCGTAGATAGGCGTGTGGATCAAACGATCATCCTTAAAGTTGAAGCCGTCCCAGTAGTGGCTCTTGTAATAAGTGTAGCTGAAGCTACTATCCTCCGATCCGTCAGGAAGCAAGTGCTTGCCTTCGGGTACCTGCGGTACTTCCAGAGCGCTGAATATGGTAGCAAGCAGTGTATTAGGATGCTGCTTTACGGCGTTCTTCCTGTAGGCCACCAGCTCCTTACTTGCCGCAACCATCTTGTCCCTCACCTTGCTGCTATCGGCCGGTGATTTTGCATCAGCCATCTGCTTCT
Source organism: uncultured Taibaiella sp. (assembly GCA_946886975.1). The sequence continues at coordinate 13,952 of CAMPJV010000016.1, forward strand.
GAAGTGACTGCTGCTGCTCTGAAAAGCCCTTCAGGAACTTTACATATCCCTGGAAGTGCTCGTTTTCGGGAGAATTCTTAAAGACCAGGCCCTCAGGCAGCTTAGACACATCCGCAGTAATGCCGATGTCGTCGCCATCATTCAGCAGGAACTCGAAATAGGTTTTCCTGTCTCCTAACAGCAGCATGTAAATGCCACCAAGTGTCTTGGTCTTGCTTTGAAAAAGAGCGTTACCCTTTTTGTCGATAACAGCAGAATCTGTCTTGTAGATAGTAGGCAGGCTTTTACCAAAGTAGTGGGCGAGGTAAACAATAGAGTCAGTAGTCCCATTGAATTTTACCTGAATACGATAGCCTTCCTTAGCGGCCACTTGCTGAGCCATCCCTGCAATAAACAGCAGGACGAAGAGTTGAATTCTTTTCATAAATGCAATTGGTGAAAATAGTATTATTATCCGCAATAGAGACACCTTCAGCGCCTTATACGTTGGGATTTGTAAAATTAACTGATATAAACAGTGTATCCTAAAAAGCGGGGCCTAAATTTGCACTCCCTTAACACATAAAAAAAGGCAATTTGTCGCGCAAGAAGAAACAGCCCGTTTACAATATTACGATTGATGCATATGCAGCCGAAGGCAAGAGTATAGCCCATCTGGACGATGGAAAGGTGCTTTTTGTCGAGAATGCCATTCCGGGAGACGTGGTAAATGCAAGAATAATCAAGGAGAAGAAAAGCTGGGCGGAAGGGAAGGTATTAAATCTTGTTAAACCCTCAGCAGACCGGATAGATGCTTTTTGCCCTCATTTTGGTGTTTGCGGGGGCTGCAAGTGGCAGATGCTTCCCTATGAGCATCAACTCAAATATAAACAACAGCAGGTACAGGATCAGCTCTCCAGGATTGGACAAGTGGAGCTGCCTGGCATCGAACCTATACTTGGCAGTCCGCACCAGCGTTATTACCGGAACAAACTGGAATTTACTTTTTGCACGACACGCTACCGGACTAACGAAGAAATAGCAGCGGCCAACGGGGAAAAGCTGCCTAAGGAGCCGGCGCTTGGTTTCCATGCACCAGGACTATTTGACAAGGTGGTGCCCATCTACACCTGCTATCTCCAGCCTGAGCCTACCAATATCCTGTTGAACACGCTACGGCTTTATACGGAAGCCAGGGGTCTGGAATACTATGACTACCGTGAGCAGCAGGGATGGCTACGGAATATTATCATACGTGTGGCAAGGACAGGAGAAGTACTGATCAACCTTGTGATACACCACGAGGATGAAAAGGAGCGTGTGGACCTGCTCAACCATCTGCTGGAGAACGTGCCGGGCATCACATCACTACACTATACCATCAACCCCAAGATGAACGACAGCATTCATGACCTGGCCGTTCACTGCTTCTCAGGCAAGCCCTATATCGAGGAGACGCTGGAAGACTTCAGATTCAAGATATCGCCCAAGTCTTTCTTCCAGACGAACAGCTACCAGGCTGAGGCGCTCTACAGGATAACCAGAGAGTTTGCCGGTCTCACCGGGAATGAAGTATTATATGACCTTTATTGCGGCACCGGCAGCATAGGGATCTTCTGCTCCAAAGGGGCTAAGAAGGTGATCGGCATTGAAATGATAGAAGATGCCGTGAAGGATGCGTATGAGAACGCCGATATGAACGGCATAGACCACTGCAGCTTCTTTGCCGGTGATGTGGCAGCCATTTGCACCGATGAATTCTTCGAGACGCACGGAAGACCAGACGTGATCATTACAGATCCGCCGAGAGCCGGAATGCACGAGAAGCTTGTGCAGCAACTCCTGAGCATTAAAGCTCCGCGTGTGGTTTATGTAAGCTGCAATCCTGCCACGCAGGCAAGGGACCTACAGCTGTTAGACCCACTATACAAGGTAGTGCGGCTGCAACCGGTAGATATGTTCCCCCATACCCATCATATAGAGAATGTGGCCCTGCTTGAACTGAAGTAGCACTACCCTACCGCGCCTACGGCACTCAAGGCATTGAGCTTTGCCAGGATTTCCTGCTGCACGCTGGCCCCCTTATTACGGGCGTACCAGAGGTGAAGCTCTTTTTCTATATCCTCAAACGACCTTCCGGCTGGGGCTCTGCGCCACTCCGACATCAGCTCCTGAGCGGGTTTAGGGCGAGGGCCCCAAGTGAACAACTCCTCGCCGGACAAGTCTGTGGCGACCAGCTTTGGAATAGCCTTCCCGCCATTTGTAAGGTAAGGGGTCATCAGATTGGCATGCTCGTCACGAAGGAGTAGTCTCAACTGGATATTACCAAGTGAAGAAGCTGCAATCTTTTCCAATACCGGCAGGCTCTGAGCGCCATCTCCACACCAGGCCTCAATAAACACCCACCATACCTGCTTTGGTGCATGCTGGGCTTCCGATACCAGCTTCTGATCCAAGATCAACTGCCTGTCCCAGCGGTTCATACGCTGAAGGTTCAGCTTTGTGAACGCTATGCGGCTCTCGGTAGGCTCATCACCTGTAGTGCTCCCTTCCTCAACCAGGGAGCTTACCAGGTTCAGGTATTGAGGATAAGTATAAAAGCTGATGTCTTCTCTAAACTCGCTCATGGAATTGCTATATTTATATTAACAATGTTAGCCAATATAGCCAGGGGAAAACATGACCAAGATCATGCTGTATGACAACAGCAATCAAAAACAGCGAGCGCGCCCTGTTAGCTCTCTATGAAATTGAGGTCTTTGCCGAATGTCTCTTCTGTAAAGAAGGCGGCAATAATTGTTATAACCATTACGATAGCCCCTGTTATGGCCGCCGCGTTGATGTAGGTCTGTGATTGCTGGAGGAACTGGAAGAGCATGACTATCAGCGGCAGCGAGCCCCTCACCATGTTCGGCACTGTAGTAGCGGCGGTGGCCCGCAGGTTGGTGCCAAAATGCTCCGCGGCCATTGTGACGAATATGGCCCAGAAGCCGGTACCGAACCCCAGAAAGGCACAGATGGCGTACATCCCCGCTGCCGTACCCCCCGCCTGCATAAAGTAAAGGACAATAGCGAGAGAGGTAATGGCGTAGAAAATGTAGAGGGCCTTTTTGCGGCTCTTCAACCCCTGGCTGAGCAGACCAACGGCTATGTCGCCAATGGAAATCGCTACATAGGCATACATCACCGCTTTACCGGGGTTTATTTCCTCCGCTATGCCGAACTCCTTACCAAACTCCCTGGAGAAAGAAACGAGGATGCCAATAGCATACCAGGTGGGCAGGCCGATAAGGATACTTAGCAGGTATTTCTTAAACCGAGTCCAATTGGTAAAGAACATAAAGAAGTTTCCCTTTATGACCTCCGCGTTCCTGATCTTCTCGAACATGCCTGATTCAAACACTGTAACCCTGAGCAGCAGGAGCGACAAGCCAAGTCCGCCGCCAATGAAGTAACACACGCGCCAGTCGAACTGCTGCGCTATGAAGTAGGCTGCGACCGCACCGGTAAGACCGATGCCTGCGACAAAGGACGTCGCGACACCCCGCTTTTCTTTAGAGATTAGCTCACTAACCAATGTGATACCAGCGCCCAGCTCGCCGGCAAGCCCTATGCCCGCGATAAAGCGCGCCCAGCTATATTGCTCCGCAGTCTGCACAAAACCGTTCGCAATATTGGCAAGGGAATAAAGGATAATGGAACCGAACAGTACGCTGAGCCTGCCACGCT
>CAMPJV010000017.1 GCA_946886975.1 uncultured Taibaiella sp.
GCCTTATAGAGTCCTTATAGAGAGATTATAGAGACCTGTTAGAGACGCAACTTCAGTGAAGCTCCGTAGATCAAGCGGTGTTGCGACCGTGGAACAAGTGTCTCAAAAAAGGACAGCGTTAAGATTCGAGTTCTACACCGTCCTCTATATCCTTGTAATGCTTCACCTGGTCCAGTGCATCGGGCACTACATCGCTGATGATGACGATGAAGGAATCTTTTACCGCATGCTGCATGGCGTAATCTATAGCTTCACTTTCCTTGCGGAACACGGCTATCTTTTTGCCGGGGTCGATGTTGTGGATGCCCGTGGTAATAAGCTCGATCATCTCCTCTTCCGTTCTGCCACGGAGGTTTTTATCCTGGCGAATGATTATCTCATCGAAGATCTTTGCTGATTCTTCTCCGAGCGAGATAATGTCTTCGTCCCGGCGATCGCCTACACCGGCCACTATGCCTACCTTTACTGCTGCTTCGACGGAAGCTACGAACTTGCCGATGGCCTGGATGCCATGGGTGTTGTGAGCATAGTCGAGCATGACAGTGAAGTGTTTGAAGTGGAACATATTCATCCTGCCGGGAGTCATGGCCGGTGATGGGATGAACGTTTGAAGCGCGTTTCTTATGTCTTCTGTTTTGAAGTCGCACACGTAGGTGGCTAGTGTAGCTGCAAGGACGTTCGCAATGTTGAATATTGCCTTTCCCGAGAAGGTGAGGGGGATGTCTGTTACTTTCTCTATCCGGATCTTCCAGTTGCCCTTGAGGACTGTGACATAGCCGTGCTCGTAGACGGCGCCAAGCCCACCTTTGCCACAATGCTCCTTAATTCTGGGATTCGCTTCGTCTAGTGAGAACAAGGCGATTTTACAATCGAGCCCTTCGCGCATGGCGTAGACAAGGTCATCATCTGCATTGAGTATGGCATAACCTTCAGGCAAGACAGTTTGGGCGGCCACCGCTTTTACCCGCGCGAGTTTCTCGATAGTGTCTATAGCCTGCAGGCCCAGATGGTCTTCGGCCACGTTGGTCACCACAGCTACGTCGCAATTGTGAAAGCCAAGACCAGCACGAAGGATGCCTCCACGAGCACATTCCAGAACGGCGAAATCAACTGTGGGATCGCGCAGGACGAACTCAGAGGAAACCGGACCCGTGCAGTCTCCGCGCATCATCATCTGGTTCTGGATGTAAACGCCATCGGTTGTTGTATAGCCTACTTTATGCCCCATCTGCTTAACGATATGGGCAATGAGTCGGGTAGTAGTGGTTTTACCATTGGTGCCTGACACGGCTATGATGGGAATCCGAGCTGAAGTGCCGGGCGGATAGAGCATGTCAATAACAGGTTCCGCCACATTCCTTGGCAAGCCTTCCGTAGGATCAAGATGCATACGGAACCCAGGGGCGGCGTTTACCTCGAGGACGGCACCGCCACTCTCGGAGAGGGGAGTAGAAAGATCGGGAGCCATGATGTCGATTCCGCAAATGTTGAGACCTATGATACGAGCTATGCGCTCGCACATCATCACATTATTGGGATGTACATAATCAGTGACATCTGTAGCAGTGCCGCCCGTGCTCAGGTTGGCTGTGGGTTTGAGCCACAGTTCTTCTCCTTTCGGAACAACGGCTTCAAGAGTGTAGCCTTTCTTGTCGAGCATATCCAAGGTGAAGGCGTCAACCTTTATGGACGTTAAAACCTTTTCGTGGCCATAGCCTCGGCGAGGGTCGAGGTTTACTTTGTCGATGAGTTCTTGTACTGTGTGCGTGCCATCACCAATAACTGCTGCAGGTGTGCGCAGGGCGGCAGCTACAAATTTGTAATCGATCACCAGCGCACGAAAATCGAGACCTGTAATGAACTTCTCGCAGATTACCGCCCTTCCGTATTTTTTTGCTGCTTCTAATCCTGTGAGTGCGTCCTCCCAGGTAAGGATATTGGTAGTGGCTCCTTTACCATGATTACCGTTGACAGGCTTGGTGACTACGGGATAGCCGATCTTGTCAATTGCCGCTTTCAACTCTTCCTCGTCATAGACGATACGTCCCCTGGGAACAAGTATCTCGGAAGCCTCGAGCAGGTTTTTAGTCTCTTCTTTATCGCAGGCAAGCTCTACGGCAATGCTGCTGGTGGTACTAGCAATGGTGGCCTGTATCCTCTTCTGGTTTACACCATAACCAAGCTGGACGAGTGAGTGGCGGTTGAGCCTTATATATGGAATCTTCCTTCGGATGGCTTCCTCCACGATAGATCCGGTGCTTGGTCCGAGCCGCTCATCTTCGCGGATTTCACGAAGGGTCTGGATGTCACTTGCGAGATCACAGAGATCACCATTTATGAGCGCCTCAGCTATTTTGACTGCTGCCTTTGCTGTATACACGCCAGCCTTTGCCTCCTGATAGGAAAAGACCACATGGTATACTCCCGGCCTGTCTGCTTCGCGCGTCCTTCCGAAGCCCGTATCCATACCCGCCAGAGTTTGCAGCTCTAAGGCAATATGTTCAATGACGTGACCCATCCAGGTGCCTTCCGAAACCCTGTGGAAGAACCCGCCGGGCACCCCTTCAGAACACCTATGTTCATACATTGAAGGCATAAGTTCTTTAAGTCTTTCGAGAAAGCCCGGAATGGTGTTAGTTGGCCTTTCTTCCAGCTCTTCAAGGTCAAGAAGCATAACGATGAGCTTGTGCCTTCTTGCGGACCAGTAGTTTGGTCCGTTCATGACCTTTATATCAAGTATTTTCATTCATTCCGGATTTGGGTCAATCAAGTTAAGAAATATTAATTCATAAAGGCAAAGATTGAAAATCAATACCTTTGGAGCATCCCATCTTTTTAAATAGATAGTGAATCAACATTTGAGACCAAAGGGTTTCCTTGTATCAGTAGGAGGAGCAGAAGACAAAGGAACTGACCTGGAGAAAGGCATCATAGAAAGAAACAGGCTGAGCTTTTTTGAGATAGGCATTCTAAAGAACATCATCAGCCTGATAAAGCCGGGGGACGAGCCAAAGGTGGAAGTAATCACAACAGCTTCATCCATTCCGGACGAAGTGTCCGCCAACTACACAGAGGCTTTCAGCAAGCTTGGCTGTACGGATATAGGTCACCTACGAATCAGGAACAGGGAGGATGCAGCAAGCCCGGATTATTTGCAACGACTAAAGGCATGCAACTGCGTAATGCTGTCCGGTGGGAACCAACTTCGGCTGTCTTCTATATTGGGTGGAACTGAATTCCTGGACATCCTGAAAGAGCGATACATGACCGAACACTTCGTGATAGCGGGGACAAGCGCCGGGGCGATGGCTATGAGCAACACCATGATCTATGAAGGCAACGCGGCGAGTGCTCACCTGAAGGGAGAAGTAAAGATAACTACAGGCCTGGGACTGATGCAAAACGTGATCATCGATTCTCACTTCGATAAGAGAGGAAGGTTTAACAGGCTAGCGCAGGCTGTAGCTGCTTACCCCGGCGCGATAGGCATAGGCCTGGGAGAGGACACAGGTATAGTAGTCACAGAAGGGGTTCATCTGAAGGCGATCGGGTCGGGCAGTGTAGTCATCATCGACGGGAAGAACATAGAATATAACAACATCGCTGATATAGATTTCGGTAAGCCCATTTCTGTGGAGAACATAATAGTTCATATCATGTCTAAAGGCGACATTTACAACGTGCAGACAAGAAACTTCGAGGGAAGTGAGATCGTCATAAGGCAGGAGGACTAGTCTTTATAGATCTTCACTGCTGCTGTGCCGTCGCTGTGCCTGAAAGCGCGATACATTCCTTCGCTATTGAAGGGCATTTCAATATTGCCATATGCATCAATTGCGACGAGTCCGCCTTCGCCTTTTATATCTACCAGCTTATTGTGTACGACCTCATTGCACGCTTCCCTAAGTGAGAGGCCTTTGTATTCCATTAAACACGAAATATCGTGAGCAACGACTGCGCGGATGAAAAGCTCTCCGTGACCGGTGCATGAGATAGCACAGGTGTTGTTGTTGGCGTATGTGCCAGCTCCTATGATAGGACTATCGCCTACCCGCCCGAACTTTTTATTAGTCATCCCTCCTGTGCTCGTGCCTGCTGAGAGGTTGCCGGCCATATCAAGTGCAACGGCCCCGACAGTGCCAAACTTTCTATCAGAATGATCTAACTGCACCCGATCTTCCTGCAAGGCTTGCTGCCATTGCTGGAAACGAGATTCCTCATAGAAGTATTCCTCAGGGGCAAGTACCAGATCGTTCTTGCTCGCAAACTCCTCGGCTCCTTTGCCAAAGAGCATGACATGCTCACTGTGAAGCATGATCAGCTTCGCCAGTTTAATAGGGTTCCTAATGCCGGAAACGCCACCCGCTGCTCCTGCCTCAAGGGTTTTGCCATACATTATGGATGCGTCCATCTCATGCTTGCCATTATGGTTAAAGACCGAGCCCTTTCCTGCGTTGAATAAAGGGAAGTCTTCCAGAACGGCCACAGCTGCCTCTACGGCATCAAGACTGCTTCCGCCGGCTTCGAGAATCCCATATCCCGAATCAATGGCCTCCTGAAGAGCGTCTTCATAACGTTTCTGCAATTCAGGATTCATTGAACTTCTGTGAATTGTGCCCGCCCCACCGTGTATCGCTATGCCAAAAGGTTGATCCATAAACCAAAGGTAGCTAAATGTAACAGGGTCTTTTTTTATAGGTATCCCAACCCTTTTAGCTTATCTTAGGTCTTAAGTAGTACGTTTTTAACCTACGCCGGAATAATTGCCCATGAGGTATCTGTACCTTAGCATAGTCCTTTTTTGCTGTTGCTCGCCAGGAGTTGCTACCGGGCAGGGTATTGTGGGTAATGAAAGCTTTGAGGCCCATACAAATTGCCCAGGCTATCTGTCTTCTATAGAGTACACTTCAGACTATTCTAGCTTTCCGAACGTGTACCTCTGGACAAACCCGTGTAAGGAAACCACTCCAGACTATTTTAATGCGTGTGCAGCTTCTAATACTCAGGTACAAGTTCCGGTACCGACGTTTGGCTATCAGCAGCCAAAGACAGGCGATGCGTATGCTGGTATCATAGCTTTTCAGGGGCAGTATCTAGGAGGTAATCTGGTACATGACTACCGGGAGTACCTGCAGACGAAGCTGCTCCAGCCCCTGCAGGCAGGTAAAAGCTACTGCGTCAGCTTTTATGTAAGCCCCACCACCAGCAATACGTTCAATTTTAATATAGCAATCGACGAGGTAGGCATAGCCTTTTCCGTAGACCGGGATACTGAAACAGTAGCCAACACAATGTCACTTACTTATGATGTGAAGAGTACCCCCGGGGTCTATTTTACGGATACTTCTAAGTGGTACAAAGTCAGCGGCACATATGTGGCAGCCGGCGGAGAACAATGGCTGACACTTGGGACGTTCAAAAGCAACACCACGGGGCCGTCATTCGTGAGCCTACTGCCAACGCCGCCAAGCCCCGCAAAGGTGTGGAGCTATCTGTATATAGACGATGTAATTGTGAAGGAGATATCGGGACCTGACACCTTAACAAAGAAGCATGACACATTAGTTTGCAAACCCACCGGACTAAATATCCCACTCGTGGCAGAATATGGTGCCACATCCTATAGCTGGAACAATGGGTCGACTGGTCAACAAATCATCGCGGCAGACACGGGAGTATATTGGTGCCAGTCTGCGATAGACTGCGGCCTCACTATTGACACCTTTTTCGTGAAATACCAACCATACAATCCCCTGAACATTGGGAAGGACACGACCAATTGCACCGGGCAGCCTGTAGTGATCGAGGCAAATAGTAATTATTCAAGCTATCTCTGGAACACTGGGAGCACAGGGAAGACGCTCACTGCCAGCCAGTCCGGAACCTACATTCTGACTGTAACAGATACCTGCGGAGTGCAGAGAGATACCATACAGGTGTCACTTCGACAGCCAACAGTTCCTCCGCTTGTGAGCGATACGATTATTTGTCAAGGTGCAATGGCCCCACAGCTGAAAGTACAAGGCACCAATCTGAAATGGTACCCGGGCAATGGCCCCGTTGGTGTGAGCCAGCAACCATTTGTGAGCACGAGTGACCTGGGTGTACAGACGCTATACGTCAGCCAGACAGTAGGGAATTGCGAAAGTGAAAGAGTGCCGGTTGCTGTAAGAGTACGATACAAGCCAAAGGCTGAGCTGGGAGATTTTATGACCATATGCAAAGGTTCGGACACCCTGATCGGCAAACAGTACCCTGAAGTGACCTATTTGTGGAATACTAATGAAATGGTGTGCTGTATTCAGCCGAGGCAATCCGGTCTTTACGAACTCACCATAATGAATAGTTGCGGCAAGTCTACAGACTCCATTTCTGTTGAGGTCTCACCATGTGATGAATGTATGTTCCTGCCCACGGCCTTTACACCCAATGGCGATGGCAGGAACGACGACTACAGGCCTATAGTTAAATGCCCGATAAGCGACTATAAGCTGGAAATATATAACCGCTGGGGGGAACTAGTCTTTCGAACCAAAGATCCAAATGTTGGTTGGGATGGTAAATACAAGGGCGACATTTGCGATGCCGGGGTTAACATTTACCTCATGGAGTACCGGTCAGCTATAACAAACTCAACGAAATCGCTAAAGGGTAATATAACCCTGATACGCTGATAATCATTTACATAATCAGGAAAATTATAGGCATATAGCTGAAGGTTTAGAATAGAGGGCTATCTATTTGGTAATTTTGCGCTCTCCGTCTGATGCAGCGCCCGTATAAGATAGCACTTGTTGGTAATCCGAATAGCGGGAAGAGTTCCCTATTCAACGCATTAACCGGGCTCAACCAGAAAGTAGGCAACTTTCCAGGCGTAACCGTTGATAAGAAGACCGGTATTTGCAGGATCAGTGAAACACTTACCAGCCAGATTATTGACCTCCCAGGAACCTACAGCCTTTACCCCAAAAGCGCGGATGAGCAGGTTACTTACGAGGTACTGCTGAACAGCAACAATGCCGATAAGCCTGACCTTATTGTTGTGATCGCAGACGCCGCCAATCTGAAGCGTAATCTTCTATTCTGCTCGCAGATAATGGATCTGAAGATCCCGATGGTCATTGCCCTGACTATGAATGATATAGCCAGAAAGAAGGGGATAACTATCGATATAGAAGGGCTTGAAAGAATGATGGGAGTGCCGGTGGTACCCATTAACCCGCGGAAGAACAAAGGCATTACTCAGCTAAAGAAAACAATTGCTGAGGTTTATCACCAGAAAGGCCCGTCGTCCCAAAGGGAGAACTTTATCAATATTGAGGGGATTACGGGTGACTGGATAAAAGAGATCAATTCATTATGTGGCAGCGACAGTAGCTATAAGGCGTTGCACATAGCGTGCAATTACCTCGAGCTCGGCTACCTGCAGGCGGCACAGAAAATACAAATTGCCGCTCTCCTTGACATTCACAACTTCCACAAGTCAAAGGTTCAGGCAGAAGAGATAATGGAGCGCTACAAGCGCATAAGCATCATCATGCAACAATGCGTTGTGGAAGAAAGCCCGCTGAAGAAGACCATAATCACCGAGCGGATTGACAAACTCTTACTACATCCTCTCTGGGGAAACGTTATTCTGCTTATCGTGCTCTTTCTTCTCTTTCAGAGCATCTTTTGGCTCGCAGAATATCCAATGACGTGGGTAGAGGAAGGATTTAGCTACCTGAGCCAGGCACTTGATGGATTGCTGCCCGACGGATTAATAAAGGACCTTCTGATCAATGGAATACTTGCCGGGATTAGCGGCATAGCCATATTCATTCCTCAGATAATGATCCTGTTTGGGTTTATCACCGTGCTGGAAGACAGTGGGTATATGGCAAGGATAAGCTTCCTCACAGACCGGCTAATGAGAAGTGTAGGACTGAACGGAAGATCGGTAATGCCCCTGATAAGCGGAATGGCTTGCGCCGTGCCGGCTATTATGGCTGCACGGACTATTCAAAACAGAAAGGAACGATTTATAACCATAATGGTGACGCCGCTTATGAGTTGCTCCGCCAGGCTGCCGGTCTATACCATACTCATCGGGCTTGTGGTGCCTGACAAAACACTATTGATATTCAATCTCCAGGGGCTTGTGCTAATGGGGCTCTACCTGCTCGGGTTCTTTATGGCCCTAGCCGTATCCTGGGTCATGAATATGGTAGTCAGTATTAAGGAGAAAACCTATTTTCTGATGGAGCTCCCTGTATATCGCTCTCCCCGGTGGAAGAATGTAGGCATAACCATGGTCGAGAAGGCAAAGATTTTTGTGCTCGATGCCGGCAAGGTCATCATGATCATTTCTGTTGTATTGTGGGCCATGGCCACGTTTGGCCCTCCCGCCAGGATGGAAGCCATAGAAATGAAGTATGCTCGTGCAAAGCAGGAGCAACCGGCAAACAAACTGCTACTGGAAAGAGATGAACAGACAGCCAGGCTTGAAAACTCCTTCGCCGGAATAATGGGACACGCTATCGAGCCCTTTATACGCCCTTTGGGTTACGACTGGAAAATAGGCATCGCACTCATCACGTCCTTCGCTGCCAGGGAGGTATTCGTGGGAACCATGGCAACTCTTTACAGCGTGGGGGACGATCAGGACATGGATAAGACCCTGAGGGAGAAAATGAGGGACGCAAAGCGGATCGACGGAACCCCGGTATATACTCTGGCAACGGGCCTTTCCCTGCTTATATTCTACGTATTTGCCATGCAGTGTATGAGCACAATGGCTGTGGTCAAGCGCGAGACCCGTGGATGGAAGTATCCAATTATACAGTTCCTATACATGTTTGTTCTGGCCTATGTAGGCGCCCTCATAGTCTATCAGAGCCTTGCCTGAGGACCCTCTGGTAAGTAGTGACTATGCCTTTCAATAGGACCTCCATCCGAGCTACACCGAAGTTACAGCGGAGTTACACTGAAGTAACCAGCCTATCCGTGCCCTATCACTACCCTGTCGCTACCCTATCGCTGCTCTATCGCTCCTGGTCCTAAGGGCTTTCGCCTCAGTTTGTTATTCACCTGAAAACGCCTTGCGAAACTGATGTTAACGCCCTTCTCAACTGTTCCATTAATTTCCAATGGGTAATAACTTCGGGGATTATTAATATCACTTTAGCTCGGTGACAGAGAATACCAATACTATAAAACCCCCATGGACCAAGTACTCGACTTTTTGATGGATCTGTTCAGATCTTCTGATTTTAAGCCTCTGTGGCAGATCGGGAGCTGGACCGCCTTTCATGGATGGCTTTACATTATCAGTGATCTACTTATTTGGGCAGCTTACTTCATCATCCCTTCAGTCATCACCATTTACATCCGAAGGCAGAGCAGGCAAACAGACGTCAACAGATTGCACGTCTTATTGGCTGTGTTTATACTCGCTAGTGGAACTACCTACCTTGTAGATGCCCTAATGTTCTGGGAGCCCATAATGCGCTTTGCAGCATTCATCCGATTCGCCACTGCATTGATCAGCTGGATCACAATCTATTATTTGATCAGGATACTCCCCAAAGTCTTTGCTTTGAAGACTCCAGGCGAGTTACAGGAAGAGGTGGAGAAAAGGCATAAGGTGGAAAATGAGATGAAAATAAAGCACGAGCGATTGCTTGATGCCGAGAGAACTGCACGACTGGGCTATGGGTATTGGGATATAACCAAACAGCGGGTGGAGCTATCAGAGATGGCTTGCAGCATACTTGGCATTACACCATCTATCATACTCACCTACGATAAAATAATGGAGCAGGTACATCCCGCTGATATGAAGTTCGCAGAAGACTCTATGAAAAAGAATCTGAAGTCCAGCACCTTCAGGGAATTCTATTTCAGAGTAGTTACTCGCCACATGGTTGTGAAGCATGTCCTGATAAAGGGCGAGGTAGAAAGGAATGCCCTGGGCCAGCCACTAATGGTGAAAGGGACCATTCAAGATGTCTCTGAACTCCGGAAGCACATGCAACGCATAGAACTGCAGAACAAAAGACTTAAGAAGATCGCCTGGGTTCAGTCCCACCGTATGCGTAGTCCCGTCGCCACTATCCTTGGCATGGTAGAGCTATTTAATTTCAGCGATCCCGCAGATCCTATGAATGCGGAAATCTTAACCAACATAAAAGAGCTTACAGAAAAGCTTGACGGTATGATTCACGAGGTGGATGACCTCACCAGGGAAAAGGTTCGATGACATCTGAAAAATAGATAGAAAAAGGACGTAACTTAGCTGATCCTCAAGAGTTTCAGAACAATTCCATGTGGGCCAGGAAAGCTGATCGTGAAGAGGGATTCGTTCATTTATTAAGTCATAGAAAAAATGAGAAGCAAATTGCTGATCGGAGGGGCGCTGCTGTTCCTCGTGATGTATGTAAGCTCTTGCATGGTGGCCCCGCCCCATGGATCGAGAGTAAAACATCAATCCCGCGGCACCTATCATCCCCGCGCACAACACCATCATTATCACAGATGATGACCTAAAGGCCACTTCCCCTTAGAAGTGGCTTTTTTGTTTCAGCTACAGCATCAACAACATTTAACATTTCTACAGAACACATTAGAACAAATCACTCCCTTGGGGTTACATACATCCATGTAACCTGCTCTACATTTATTAAGTCATATCAACAATATTGAGTGCAACCGTAATTAGCAGTTAGTAGCAAACAGTGAGTAAAGAGAGCCCTGGTATTTACCAGGGCTGATTTTTTGTAATCATGGGATGTTCCTTTTTATAGAATTCTTAAAATGCTCTGGTTTGGTTTTATTGCCTGTAGTGGAAGTACTAAAAAGCGATTCTATGAAACAGATGTTTTTAATAATAGGAGCTCTATTTTGCCTGTCACTTGGCCTGTCGAGCTGTGCTGTTGAAGCTACCACTTACCCATATTACGATGAGCCACAGATAAGAGGAGGAGTATATTATGAATCCCGCCCGAGGTATCACTACAGCCGGCGATATTATCATCACCGATATTATACGCCTCGCGGCTACTATTACGCACCTCGCGGCTACCACTATCGATATCATTAAGCAGGCGCAAGCCCCACCCGAATATAAGCGGACAAATGGTCCGCTTATATTTTATCAAACCGCTTGATCAGAATGAGGTATTTTTATCAGGTTTATGAAGTATTGCTACCTTGGGTTTCTGCTCATTGCTTTATCATCCCTACAAGTTGCAGCCCAGCCAAATGAGAAAACCCTGAAAGGGTACCTTGGAGTTGAGGGAGGAGAGTCCTTTGTCTATAAGTTAGTCTTTAAGGATTCTCTTGGCTATATAAAGGGCCATTCATACACGTGGTTATATGAGAAAAGCGAAGTCAAGGCGGCAATAACCGGATACATAGACAGGAATAACAAGACGCTGTCTTTTAAGGAGACCGACATAATTTACAACAAGGGCTTCCAGAGCAACACAACCATCTGCTTAATAAATGCGCTACTAAAGTATAAAGACGACAACGGCAACAGAGTGTTCACCGGGCCCATCACAAGCAGTGACGTCACGAACGTTTCTTGTGGCAGAGGCACAGTTACTTTTCAGGATAGCGAAGCACTACAAGCCCTGTTTACCGAATCTACGCCGGTCGCCGTCAGCCGTGCTGTGGCAAAGTCTGCAAAGCCAATCAGAGTTGTCTATGACACTAGTTCAACTCGTAGGAACGCAAAGCCTGTTGCTGAACCATATTTGCCTACTCCGGTCAAAATTACTCAAGGGCGGGAGCAGGCATATGAATGGACAAGCGACACAATTATCCTTGATATTTGGGATGGCTGGCGAGTAGATGGGGAAGTAGTTACTGTATTGTACAACAACGACACCGCCCTGCTGAGATATGCCTTGGTTAAAGAACCTCGTAGACTAGTCCTCCCGCTGTCGGGGAAACCAGTGGACGTACTTGCAATTGTTGCCGAAGACGAAGGGCGCGAGTTATTATGTACTGCGAATTTGCTGCTGACAGACGGAGTTAGGCAATACCCCGTGGAAGCTTATAACACCATTGGTAAGCGGGCGCTGATAAAGATCAGGAAGGCCCCATCAGCTAAGAAATAAAAGAGGCGTTGCACTTGCAACGCCTCTTTTATTTACTCGGTAGTAACATCCTTCCGAACAGTTGTCCTGTGAACGTCAGTCCTGCTGCTGCTATTGCCGCGTACAAGCGCAATAAGCAATAGGATAAATACGGCGCCACCAACGATCCATACCCATGGTGCAGTGTACCAGTCTTGAGCAGTCGTGGTCGACGTGGACGTAGAGGACTTACTCACAGTCACCGATCCTCCTTCAGCAGAGCCGCCACCTGTACCACCATCCTGCGCAAACGCAATAGTCGCGTTCATCAACACAAAAAACAAAAACACCAGTTTAGACATTAGTGTTGAAATTGATCCTTTCATAGCTCAAATATTATGATTCAGCTACAGGGAGTAAAAACTGTGCCATATGCGCTATAAATCCGGAGCCTCTTTGGTTCGTGCAAATCCCGATTCAGCCTAAAATTCTCCCACTTCATCGGCAGGCACTAACGTTTGGCTGAAAAAGGTATTATATTTATTACAAAGTGTCCGTGTATGAAACAACTATACAAAGTCTCGCTTGCGTCGTTTGCAGGCATCCTGTTCCTGCTGCTTTTTACTAATGCCAGTACCGGTCCTGGGGCAAATTTTTCTACAGGGTATACCGGTGCCCCTTTTAACGGCGGAGCTTATTGCAGCACGTGTCATTCAGGAGGAAACTTTACACCCGTTGTAAGTATTCAGCTACTCAATCAGAGTAATGTTCCAGTCCCAAACTATACAAATGGGGCATCATATACAGTGCGCATTACTCTTTCCAGCACAACAGGCATTACCTCAAGCACGCGCTATGGCTTCCAGGTTGTAGCTGTTCAGGGGGCGGCGTACACGAATGCGGGTAGCTGGGGTATGCTCGATCCTGACCATCATACCGTCTCAATCGGGGGAAGAATATACGTAGAACATAGTGACAGACTGACAACAAACGTAATAGACATTCCCTGGAATGCGCCAACCAGCGGCAATGCCAACGTTACCTTCTATGCTGCAGGCAACATTGTCAACTTCAGCATGGATCCAACGGGGGATAATCCCAACATTGCAAACCTGACGGTGGGAAACACTCTACCGGTCTCATGGCTCTATTTCAGAGGACAAAATGACAAGAGCAACGTGAAACTGGAGTGGGCTACGACAAATGAAGTAAACAACGGCTACTTCCTGCTTGAAAAGAGCCAGGATGGTAATAATTACACCCAGCTTGTAAAAGTTGAAGCGGCTAAAGAACCCAAACCCACTGAGGAATACTCCTATTCGGACGAGCACCCTTATCAGGACAACTACTACCGCATCTCCCAGGTTGATGTAAATGGATCGAAAAACATTTTCCGGACTATCCGCATTCAGTCAGAAGACTATTCCGAAGGCCTCGCCTACCTGAAGGGAAACAATATAGTTCTGATGATCAGCGGTCAGCAGCCAGGGCAAGTTTCGGCTGAGGTGTATAGCATAGATGGAAGGAAGATTTCCTCCACAGATGTGACACTTTCATCCGGAGCGAACACACTCTATCTTGAAAAGCCCCTCCAGGATGGCATTTATATAGTTTCAGTTAAGGCCGGGACGAGGGTCACTTACTCCAGCAAGATATTGGTGGAGTAAATCTTAACATATCTCCTTCAAAACAAGCTATTCAGACAAATAGCTTAGTCCTTAAATTACCTAACTTTGCGCTGCATTCCCCAAAGAATGCAGCTTTTTCATATTCTTTAGTCAGTTCAATATGTCAATACCTACTCAGGTTGTTGAAGATGTAGTTATAAAATTTGCGGGTGATAGCGGGGACGGAATGCAGTTGACCGGTTCTCAGTTTACTAATAACACTGCCCTTATAGGAAACGACCTCTCTACATTTCCTGATTTCCCTGCCGAGATACGTGCTCCGTTGGGCACTTTACCTGGAGTGAGCGGTTATCAGTTACACTTCTCAAGCCAACGGATATTTACTCCTGGCGACAACTGTGATGTGTTGGTCGCTATGAACGCGGCGGCGCTGAAGGTAAACCTCAAAGCCCTGAAGCCAGGAGGAATTATAATCGCGAACACCGATGGCTTCGATAATAAGAACCTCCGCCTTGCCAACTATTCTGATGGAGTGAGTCCATTAGAGGATGGCTCCTTGTCTGGCTTTGAGCTCCATAAGATCGACATTACGAAACTCACGCGTGAGGCGCTCAAGGATATCACTCTAGGCGTGAAAGAAAAGGACCGGGCAAAGAACATGTTCGTGCTTGGTTTTCTCTACTGGCTTTATAACCGTGACCTAACTAGTACTTTTTCCTTCCTCCACGACAAGTTTTCTAAGCGACAGGAGCTCCTGGACAGCAACATCAAGGCCTTACAGGCAGGCTACAACTATGGAGACACCGTAGAAGCCTTTACCAATCGGTACAAAGTAGAGAAGGCAAAGCTTCCTCCCGGTCAGTACCGTGGAATTACAGGAAATGTTGCGCTTAGCTACGGTTTGATCGCCGCATCAGAGAAGTCCAATCTGCCAATTTTTCTGGGCACATATCCTATTACACCCGCCTCCGATATCCTCCATGAGCTCTCCCGCTACAAGAATTTCGGCATCCGTACCTTCCAGGCAGAAGATGAGATAGCTGGTATTTCAGCCTGTATTGGTGCTGCCTATGGCGGAAGTCTGGGAGTGACATCTACGTCCGGTCCCGGAATGGCATTGAAAACCGAAGCAATGGGTCTCGCAGTAATGCTGGAGATTCCGCTTCTCATCATCAATATCCAAAGGGGTGGTCCTTCAACCGGGCTACCTACGAAAACAGAACAAAGTGACCTCATGCAGGCCTATTATGGCCGCAACGGGGAGTGCCCCATGCCCGTAATTGCGGCAAGTACACCAAGTGATTGCTTCGACGCAGTATATGAGGCCGTAAGAATTGCAGTGCAGCACATGACTCCTGTAATCTTTCTGAGCGATGGTTATATCGCCAATGGCGCGGAGCCATGGCGCTATCCATCCAGCGCAGATCTGAAGCCTATAGAAGTAAACTTCAAGAAAGGTTTGGCAGACGATGAAGCTAAATTCCTTCCTTATAAAAGGGATGAAAAGCTGGTCCGCCCCTGGGCAGTGCCCGGCACAGCAGGACTTGAGCATCGCATAGGCGGGCTGGAAAAGGAAGACGTTACGGGAAACGTGTCTTACGATGCAGATAACCACCAGTTCATGGTGAAAACCCGGCAGGCAAAGGTTGATAGAATTGCAGATTATATTCCTTTCCAGACCTTAGACAGCGGTGACGAATCCGATGATGTCCTTGTTTTAGGCTGGGGTTCTACCTACGGCTCCATCAAAAGTGCTGTAGCAGAGCTGCGTTCCCAGGGTAAGTCAGTAGCCCATGCGCATATTCGTCACCTTAGGCCCTTCCCAAAGAATCTCGGGGAACTACTTAAAGGCTATAGGAAGATACTGGTCCCTGAGCTCAACAACGGACAGCTAATAAAGATCATCAGAGACGAATTCCTGGTAGATGCAAAAGGCTTCAACAAAATAAAGGGAGTTCCAATAACCAGAACGGAACTGGTGACTGCAATAAGCGAGTTGCTATAAAATAAAAGGTTCGCGAGTTGCGAACCTTTTCTATTCTGACTTCTTATTGTCCAATGTTGTCTGGTCTATCACGTACAGTGGCCGGTCGCGCACATTATTAATGATCCTGCTGATATACTCTCCTATCATTCCCAGGCAAAGGAGCTGAACACCCCCTATGAACGTAATGCTCACTATAGTAGATGCCCATCCCGGTAGCACTCTTTCGTGAGCAAAGATGTAAACGTAGATCGCATAGAGTATTACAAGAAAGGAAAAGGCACAAACGGTAAAGCCCAGTCCTGTCGCTATCTTCAGCGGCGAATCAGAGAAAGCGGTGATCCCGTTGAAAGCCAGCCTCAGCATCTTCCTGAACGGATAGTTAGTCTTCCCATACTTCCTTTCATCCCTTTCAAACATCACATAAGTACTCCTGAATCCCAGCCATGCTATCTGCCCGCGAATGTACTTATCATATTCCTTCATCTTCTTCAGGTACACCAGCACATCCCTGCTGATCATCCTGAAGTCGCCCACGTCCAGCGGTATCTCGAACGATACAAGCCTCGCCATGAGCCTATAGAACATCTTGGCTGTAATCAGCTTAAAGAAGCTCTCACCCTTTCGCTTAGACCTTTTTGCATAGATCACCTTATATCCCTTCTGGTACTCACCATACATTTCGGGGATCAGTTCTGGCGGGTCCTGCAGGTCACCATCTATGGTCACAATAGCTTCTCCTCTCGAATAGTCCATCCCTGCACTTATTGCTATCTGGTGACCAAAGTTTCTGGAGAAGCTGATGTAATGGAGCCTTGGGTTCAGATCGCAGGCTGCCTTCAGTTTCAGCAAAGAACCGTCCTTACTGCCGTCATTTACAAAGATGATCTCATAGTTCGTGGTGATTGCTTCAGCGGCGGCGACCATCCTTCGCTGCAGCTCTTCTATGATCAGCTCTTCGTTGTACACTGGTACAATGATAGATAGCTCAATATTTTGGACGTTACTCATTAGCTCATTGACTCATGCAAAAGTAGTAGAAAAACACTGCCCTCACCGAATGGTGTATGCAAATGAAGATTGAAGGGATGTTTACCGAAACCTGGCGCAATTAACTCGCTGCAGTCCCGGGGGTCGCATAATGTGAAGACTCAACATGTCGTCACCGGCTTTTCAGGAAGCGCTCACGCTTGAGCAGGTCACCATTTTCCCCTTTCAACTCTATAAGGTACATCCCGGTCCCAAGGCCGGCTGTGCGTATAACAGTATGTCCCTTCTCTATTGCTTTCTTCATCACCAGAACACCA
>CAMPJV010000018.1 GCA_946886975.1 uncultured Taibaiella sp.
CCATAGTGGGCTATCCACGATCCGTATAAGAGGCGAAACGTGAGCAGGTGAAGCAGGAAGAGAATTAGCTGAGGCAGGAATATGGCCAGGAGCGTTCTCCGAGTCCTGTCGGTATCCACAAGTCCCTTCCAACTATAGCCGACTACCAGGAACAAAGTAAGAAAGGGCGTAGCGTAGAATATCTCGAGCGTGAAGGTGGAAAGTGCAAATAGCAATCCGGACAACCAGACGAATTTGGCTTTACCGGTGTGAAGGTAATACTGACACCAGATGAGGATCAGCATTTGCATCATTACGCCAGTGAGATAGTGAAAGCCCCCTTCCCAGATCGTTACTTCTGTGATGTTAGGGTTAAACAGGAACAACAGCACCCCAGCAACTGCTATAAGATTTGCGTGCGTTAACCTGAAGTCGGTGAATAACCGGGAAAAGAAGGAATAAATGAGCGTACCATTCAAAGCATGAAGAGCCATGAATAGCAGGAACCATGGTAATGGCGATGCACCGAAGATAGAGATGAGAACATACAACTCCAGCTGCGTGACCTGGTAAAGACTTCTGACGTATGCCCCCTCACGATTAATAAAGTAGGAGAAGGAGCCTTCGTTGAAGCGAACCAGTGCGTTGAAGAAATCAGCTACGAAACCAGCTTTCCAGGAAGGTAGGTAGACAGCGACCAAAAGCAGCCACAGTAAAATAAAAAGCCAGCGCTTATCAGAATACAGTTTGGTAAGTAGCGTCATTAAGCAATCTGAGTAGTGAACCTCTCCTCAAATACAATGTACGATGATAACAACGCAAATTCAAAGCAGGCGGAGGGAGGACTATTTAAGACATTTCATCATGCTGTCCCACAACTTGGCCGCAGTTTTGTCCCAGTTAAACTTCGCCACCTGTACGGGTGCTGCCTGGACCAGGCGAGCGCGCAGTGCCTCATCCTTGTACAGCAACTGCATCTTGTCGGCAATATCCTGATGATCAGTAGGGTCAACAAGCAAGGCGGCATCACCCCCGACCTCAGGCATAGACGAGGTGCGGCTAATGATAGCAGGGACATTGCACTGTAGTGCCTCGAGGATAGGAATGCCGAAGCCTTCAAACAGTGAGGGGTACACAAGGGCGTAGGCTCCGCCGATTACCTGGGCGAGTTTGTCAACATCCAGATATCCGGCCCATTTTACGTCTTCTCTGAAGGGCATGGACTCTCTCATCTTTGCTATCTCTTCATACTTCCAAGCGAACCTGCCAACTATTACAAGCTTCATGTTACTGCGCTGCCGCTTTTTAAAAGCAACAAATGCCTTTAGAAGATTCACGATATTCTTACGCGGGTGGAGGGCTCCGGCATATACGAAGTACTCACAGCCATTGGCGTACTCCTTCTTCACAGCATCTTTCTGATCCCAGCTTAATGGCCTGTAGTTGTCGTGAGCTCCGTTGTAGGAAACATCGATCTTGTCCAAAGGGATGTGGTATCGCTCAGAGATATCCCTCTTAGAAAACTCGGAGACAGTAACTATCCGTTTGGCCTTCTGAGCGTAAAGGGGCGAATACTTCCTGAAATAAAACTTGTGGCTGCCTTTGAGGTGTTTCGGATAGTGCTCAAATGCCAGATCATGAATGACAAGGCAGGTAGGCACTTTAGTATTCAGCGACATAAGCCCGTCAGTAGATAGAAAGAGATCTGCCTTATACTTCCGGAGCATCAAGGGGATGCGCAGCTCAAACCAGAGGTAAAACAATACAGGGTGCCTGGCCTGAGGCTGGAACACAACTGGGGTGACATTGTCTGCAAAAATGAAGGAAGGATCGTAAGGCCGGTCGAAAAAGAAAATAAACTGATGCTCAGGGTGCTGCTTAACAATTCGGGTCAACGACTCATTTGTGAACCAACCAATGCCCTCAAGTTTGCCCTTTAATAGTAGCCTTGTATTTACAGCAATGCGCATTGGCCGCAAAAATATAATTTTACCCCTTTATAAGTCCACGCTATTTTTTCAACTGAGAAGGCATGCGCCGATTCTTTGCTAAGAATTTACTCTTCGTAATATCTGTTAACCTGTTGGTGAAGCCGCTATGGATCTTCTTGATAGACAGGACCGTGCAGAATAAAGTAGGTCATGCATCGTATGGAATTTACCAGGCATTGTTTAACCTGGGCCTCATCTTCCAAATACTTCTCGACTTTGGAATCAGCAACTATAACAGCAAGACCCTTGCACAATACCCGAGAAAGCTCAAATCGCTGTTCCCGGCCATGCTGTCAGCACGGCTTTCTCTTAGTTTGTTTTATGTAGCGCTGGTTAGCGGAATAGCATTTGTCTTAGGCTACCGAGGCTGGGAAATCATGCTGCTCATGGGGGTCCTGGTGCTACAATCGCTTAGTTCCATACTGCTCTTTGTAAGAAGCAACGTTTCCGGGTTACACAAGTTCAAAGCTGACGGCCTTCTTTCAATAACGGACAGAGGTCTGATGATCGTTGTCTGCGGCTTCCTGCTTATTTATCCTGCTACCGCAGATAACTTCAAAATCGAGTGGTTTGTAGGGGCGCAAATACTTAGTTACGGAATTGCGATACTGATCGGCATTATTGTATTAAAGAATATATCCAATGTACGTCTTCGGTTTTCACTAGATTATAAAAAGGTGTTCTCTATTATTAAGCAGAGCTTTCCATATGCACTGTTGATCTTTCTGATGTCCATTTACACTCGCGCGGACACTTTGCTTATAGAAAGGCTTTCAGGAACAGGAGGAAGCGAACAGGCCGGGATCTACGCTGCGGCATATCGCTTGCTAGACGTAGGCAATATGTTTGGGCTTATGTTCGCGAGTATGCTACTGCCTGTTTTCGGACGCATGCTTTCTCAGAAGAATGACGTGCAGCCCATTGTGCGGCTTTGTGTAAACATCCTCTTACCCGCTTCGCTGTTAGTTACAGTTACGGGAGTTTGCTTCAGCTCTGAAATAATGCACCTGCTGTACAAGCATGCGACGAATGAAGATGCAGTTGTATTTGCCTGGCTGATGGTGGCATTCCCAGCCTTTAGCCTGTCAAACGTTTATTCGACACTGCTGACTGCCAATGGTGATCTGCGATTGCTAAACAGAATAGCATTTACCGGAGTCTTCATCAATCTCGCACTCAACTTTCTACTCATCCCGCAATACTTTTCCCTGGGCGCCGCATTTACCGCCTGCATAACGCAAAATGCGCTGGCGGTGTGCTTTATGATCTTTGCTCAAAAACAAGTGCGGCTTCCCCACAATAAAACATGGGGTTTATCTTTTATTCTTTTTCTCGCTTCCATAGCAGCTATGGGTTATACGGTAAAGCTGCTGCCAATAAGCTGGGCCATACAGCTGGTTATCTTATTCGGTTGCGGAGCACTATTGATATTCCTGTTCCGCTTCGTTTCGCTTAAGGCAATGAAGCAACTTCTCAACAGGTGAAGTGCCATATTAGTACGCCGGCATGATAGGCCTGGTCTGCATAATCTCATCAATTCGGGCTATAAGCTCTTCGGTAAGCTTGGGATAAATCTCCAGCGCTTTAAGGTTTTCCAAAAGCTGCTCTTCTTTCGTTGCCCCAAGAATAGCCGTTGTCACGTTTGGGTTCCTAATGCACCAGGCTATAGAAAGCGTGGCAAGGCTCGTATTCAGTTCGTCTGCCACGCTGGCCAGCTTTGCCACATTTGAAATTCTCTGTTCACTGAGGGTACGGTCTTTCAGCCATTCAAAACCTTCCAGGGCCAGTCTTGAGCCGGCAGGTATGCCCTTGTTATACTTACCCGTCAAAAGCCCCGAAGCTAGCGGGCTCCAAATGGTAGTGCCCATCCCAATGTTCCTGAATATGGTGTAATAGTCTACTTCCATCTTGAAGCGTTCAAACAGGTTGTACTGTGGCTGCTCCATCGCGGGACCCTCTAACCCCAGCTCCCTGGCGACCATGTGGGCCTCAACAATTTCAGGGCCCGCCCACTCGCTTGTACCCCAGTATAGGATCTTCCCCTGCTGTATGAGGGAATTCATGGTACGTACTACTTCTTCTATGGGAACATTCTTGTCTGGCCGATGGCAAAAGAAAAGATCAAGATATTCCACCTGTAACCGCTCTAAGGCTTCATGGCAGGCCTCGACAATATGCTTTCTGCTAAGACCTATCTGGTTCGGCTTGTTGGCTTCACCTCGCCACCCAAAGAACACTTTGCTCGAGACCACGTAGGAAGACCGCTCCCATGTCTTCTGCTTTAATATTCTTCCCATCATCTTTTCAGATTCACCCCGGGAATAAACCTCAGCATTGTCAAAGAAATTGATCCCATTGTCATAGGCCAGACTCATCAACTTGTCTGACGCACTATCGTCTATCTGCTTGGCAAAGGTTACCCAAGAGCCATAGGAGAGCAAACTAAGCTGCAAACCTGTTTTCCCCATTCTTCTGTATTCCATCACGCTATTTTTTGCACTCAAATAAGATAAACAACAAGACCATCCCTTAGTTTGGGTTCGAACCACGTGCTCTTTGGCGGCATTACGTTACCACTGTCAGATATTTCAAAAAGCTGCTCAATGCTCACAGGATAGCATGCGAAAGCTGCCGCCATATCCCCACTATCAACTCTCTTTTCCAGTGCTTCCAGGCCGCGGATACCGCCGACAAAGTCCACACGCTTATCTGTGCGCGGATCATTTATCCCGAGCAGCTTTGAGAGTACGTTTTCCTGCAGGATTGTGACATCGAGCACTCCAATGGGGTCAGATGTATAGGAATGTTCCTTTGCTGTGAGCTTATACCATTCTCCTCCTAAATACAGACCGAACTCATGAAGTTTCTGAGGCTTGTACTGTTCTTTATCTCTCCTTTCCAATTCAAAATCTTCCGATAAGGCAGTAAGGAACTGTTCGGGCGTCATGTCGTTAAGATCCTTCACTACACGGTTGTAATCCATGATCTGGAGTTGACTCTCTGGAAATATGCAGGTAATGAAGTAATTGAAAGACTCATCTCCTGTAATGGACATGCCCGCATCTCTCATTTCCTTACAGACTTTTGCAGCAGAAGCTGCACGATGGTGTCCATCGGCAATATAAGTGCACGGTACCTTTTCATCAAAAAGTCGCGTAATTGTCGACACCTTCGCATAGTCGTCTACCACCCAAAAAATATGGCGAACGCCATCCTCAGCGACAAAATCATAGGTGGCGCTATGGCTCTCTTTCCAGTTTCTTATGATTGATTGCACATTTTCCTCATCACGATATGCAAGGAAGACAATGCCAGTTTGAGCGCGAGTAGTGCGAATGTGATTGATTCTATCCAGTTCCTTCTCCGGTCTTGTGAATTCATGCTTCTTAATAGTGCCATCGAAGTAATCGTCGACGGATGATCCGCAAATAAGCCCGGTTTGTGAGCGGCCGTCCATAACGAGCTCGTAGATATAGTAACTTGGCTCGGTATCCTGAACCATTACCTTGTCTGCTACCAGCTGGTCAAGGTTCTCCTTAGCTTTTTCATACACCTGGGTGCTGTGGACGTCGACACCTTCCTGCAAGTCAATCTCGGCCCGGGTAACATGATAAAAATGATACGGGTCCTTTTTATATTGACGGGCTTCCTCTACACTTACTACATCATAAGGCAATGTCGCAAGCTGGGGTGCGATACTCTTCTTCGGTCTTAATCCTTTAAACGGAATGATCCTGGCCATACTTCCTATTGTTGTTTTGGTATATACTAATTGTTTTGCTTTACTAATGTTTCGTATTCCTGCATTGCCTGTACCAGTTTTTGTACTCCCGACAATGGCATTGCGTTATATAACGAAACCCGAAATCCACCAACGCTCCGGTGACCTTCTACTCCTACGATGCCATTCTCCTTGCAAAACCCTGCAAACCCCTTTTCATTATCACTAGTATCTGAAGTAAAACAAACATTCATCCTGCTCCTATGCTCCGCTACGGATACTGTGGGGGAAAATATGCTATTGCGCTCTATCTCGGCATATAGCAAGGCTGATTTTTCAATACTCTCCTGTTCTATGGCTTCAATTGATCTATCTTTTGTCCATCGAAGCATGAGTAGGGAGACATAAATAGCGAAGACAGGTGGCGTATTGAGTACGGAATTATTCTTTGCCTGAGCACTATAGTCCAGCACAGAAGGCAGCTTGCGAACAATTCGCTGAAACATGTCCCTGTGAACTACGGCAAGGGTTGCGCCTGCCGGCCCGATATTCTTCTGTACAGCAGCGTAAAAAAGGCTGCAATTGGTGTACGTTCTTTTTCTGCTAAGAATATCGCTGCTCATATCAGCAACAAGAGGCACCTGGGTATTCGGTAAGTCATTCAACTGGGTGCCGTAAATGGTATTATTTGTTGTAATGTGGATATATGAGAGCGCAGAGGGAAGAATATCAGGGAATGCCGGAAGCTGGCTATAATTGCCATCTTTGGAGGACCCGAGCACAACAGGATTACCATAGTACCGGGCATACTCTATTGCGCCTGCTGACCAATGGCCACTGTCGAGATAACCGGCTGACTCGCCATCCGCAAGGAAGTTCATCGGTACCATGCAGAATTGCATTCTTCCCCCACCCTGGAGCCAGAGGACTTCGTAGTCATTATTCAAGTCGCAGAGCTCCCGGACCAACGATTTGTTCTCTTCAAGAATATCATCAAACAGTTTACTCCTGTGCGGAATCTCCAAAATGGACATACCGCTTCCTCTATATTCTAATATAGCCCCGGACGCTTCACGGAGCACCTCCTCGGGAAGGATGGCTGGCCCAGCGCCAAAGTTTAGCTTATGTTTATCTAAGGTGAAACTTTTCATGGTGATGATGTTTCTCTTCGTCCGTGCTTGTTATGCCACCACTCACCGCAAACTTCATAGCCTCACCGGCATTCATCTTTGTTACCGCCTTTACGTTCTTTGCATCCACAATTATTACATACCCAGATATGGCGTACGAGTGCGGCAAATACACTGCTATTTTCCCATTCATCCCCAAGTAGGCCATATCGGGCTGTGTCATGAACCCTATCCTCCATATTTCAGGATTGTGATTCGTGCAAACCCAAACAGGCTTGTTAAACCTCTTCTTATCTCCAACGAAAGAATCTATTACATCCTTGATCGACGTGTATATGTATTTGATGCCCGGGATATGCTCCATCATATAGTCAAAGGCATCAAACAGAATGCGGCCGACAAAGAACCTCGTTCCCAAATAACCAATAATGGTGACAGTGCTGATAATGATAACAAACCCTGTTCCTCTTGGGACCCAAGGGACTAAACGGTCCACACTATCAAAGACCGTGTAAATAACGTAGGCAGTTATTGCAATGGGGCTCAGGATTAACAAGCCCTGCAAAAAAGAACGGAATACAATTGCTGCTAAACGGCGCATCAGTTTAAAATGGACTGGGCAAAGTTACAAGATTGATACAGCCAAAAGGATATTTGTTTACATAACTGCAAGCCGGCGATTCCTGGAAAAGCCTAAATCCATGAACCCGGGCTGCCCTGCGCAGAACTGCCTTTATGCAACATTTTCAGTACGTTTGCACTGTTGCCAGATAGCTTATGACGGATACAAAAGCCACTTTCCTTGCAAAAAGTACTGTAAAAACCAATGACCTTGAGCATAAGCGAAAGCTCTCTTTCAACATACAGAAATATGCGGACACCGTTGTCAAGGGGAAGCAGCAATTCGATAATCTTGAACTAGCAAGGAAGAGAGCCAAAAACGTAAAGTGGAAAGCAATTGAGAAGCTGGATAGCTACCTGGAGGAGTTTGAGGCGAAGTTTACCGCAAGGGGCGGCAAAGTGATATGGGCAGAGACCAAGCAGGAGGCCCTGGACGCTGTGCTGCAAATATGCAAGGAAAAGGATGCCAGGCAGGTGGTGAAATCAAAAAGTATGGTGACAGAGGAATTGCACCTGAACGACTTCCTGGCAAAACACAATATAGAATCCGTAGAGACAGACCTAGGAGAATATATACAACAGCTGGACGGGGAGGCACCCTATCACATAGTAACCCCAGCCATGCACAAAAGCAAGGAAGATGTAGCCAAGCTCTTCCATGAAAAGCTGGGCGTGCCGGCAAATCTTACCCCTTCGGAACTGACGCAGATTGCCAGAGTTAATCTACGAGAGAAGTATACTACGGCTGAAATAGGTATTACCGGCGGGAACTTTTTGCTTGCCGATGTCGGGGCGGTTTGCGTGAGCGAGAACGAGGGGAATGGACGACTTACTACTGCCTTCCCCAAAACCCATATAGCCATTGTGGGTATTGAAAAAATGCTCCCATCAATTAATGATCTCCCCCTGTTCTGGCCGTTACTGGCAACCTTTGGGACGGGACAGAACGTTACTGTCTATAACAGCATCTTTACCGGGCCACGACAAAAAGGAGAAACAGACGGGCCAGAGGATATGTACGTCATTTTGCTGGACAATGGGCGTACAAACCTGTTTGAAACAATAGAAGTAAGGGAAAGCATGTATTGTATCCGCTGCGGCAGCTGCCTGAATGCGTGCCCGGTGTATAAGAACATAGGCGGCCATGCATATGGTACAACCTACAGTGGCCCTATCGGCTCTGTGATAAGTCCGCACCTGGAGGGCATGTCTGAGTTCAAGCACCTGAGCTATGCCTCGAGCCTTTGCGGCAACTGTTCTGAAGTATGCCCGGTTAAGATCAACATCCATGGAATGCTGCTTGAAAACCGACACCTCGCGGTGAAGAAGGGACTGACCGACTTCAGCGAAAACATGGGTTGGAAACTTTGGAAGCGAGGAATGCTTAGCAGAACGCTTATGAATAGTGCCGGTTCAGGTTTGAAAGGAAGCCTTGTAAACAAGATCTTTAAAAACTCCTGGGGGCTTCACCGGGGCGAATTAGCCTTCGCTAAAAAGTCGTTCAACCAGCTCTGGAAAGAAAGAAAGTCCTAACCTGATCCATATAGATGGCAAGTATCGCAGTCTTTTGCACCAGAACAAGCCCCAGACTTCTGTACGTTCTTGACTGGGTGTTCGGGGAGGTGCTCCAGTGCTCTTACCACCTTACTCAAAATGACCAGGACCTTACTGATAACCCATTCTGTATATCTTACGGTAAAGCATTCCAGCATGCTATACACATCCCGGATGCAGGATTGTTGTGGGAAGATGATATAAAGCCTCAGCCTATTGAGACCGGAACCTGGAATGGTATTCCCACGCTTTATCATAGTCGGCAGCCACATACCGTTCCCTTTGATATTTTTTCTGCCATCTTTTACCTCCTATCGCGGTATGAGGAATATTATGACTACACCCCTGATAAACATGGACGGTACCCGGCAACAGAAAGCATTGCATTCAAAAATGGCTGGCTGGATAGACCTCTCGTTGATGAGTGGCTGAGGGGGTTATACGAACTGCTAAAGGATAAAGGCGCGCCGGTTTCTTTGAAATCGTTTTCTTGCCAGCCTACCTATGACATTGATATTGCCTTCTCATATAAACATAAAGGTTTTCTCAGGACTGTCGGCGCTATTACAAAGGCCGCTTTGAAACTCAGCACCGAAGAATTAGCAAACAGGGTGGCGGTTTTGCTGGGGAGAAAACAGGATCCTTTCGATTGCTTTGGATGGCTTGGGGATCTGCACGAAGGGATAGGAATAAACCCAATCTATTTCGTGCTTGCTTCCCTGAAGACGACACCCTACGACAAGAATATATTTCTGCTCCATCCCAGCATGATTGCATTGATCAGAGGTTTCAAAGAAGAAGGGCAGGTGGGATTGCATCCCTCTTATTTTTCAGACAGGACGGATGTCTTTGAACGAGAGAAAACAACCCTGGAGGAAATAACAAACAGCTCCATTCGACTTTCCCGTCAACACTATATACGCCTTAAGATACCGGAGACGTATAGGGCCCTCATTGCACACAAGATAAGCGACGACTGGAGCATGGGATATGGCAGCCACCTGGGATTCCGAGCGGGGACGGGACGGCCGTTTTTATGGTATGATCTGAAGAAGGGGGCTGCGACGGATCTTAGAATACATCCGTTTTGCTTTATGGACAGCACCGCGCGCTTCGAAGAAGCGTTGTCTGCTGAACATGCTTTTGAACGCTTAGATCAGATGAAGGAGCGATTAATGCTTGGCCAGAGCACCCTGGTGACCGTTTTTCACAACTTCTCTTTAGGCAGTGACAAAGGATGGGAAGGCTGGCCGGAGCGATACGAGCAATTTCTCAAAGAGAGCTGTAAAGCAAAAGTCCCGCGAGAGCAGGACTTCTAATGATTATTTTTCAAGATGTTATTTCTTAATGTATACTTTGGTGCCAACACCTGCGATGGTGAAGAGTTCTTCAATGTCTTTGTTCTTCAACGCAACGCAACCGTCCGTCCAGCCGACGCCTAACTCGATCATATTATCCCCTCCGGGCCATATGCCATGAAAGCCAATATCGCCGCCTATCCGTGCAGACGATGGTATAACGCCGGCAGCTTTTAGCCTTTTGAACCGCGCAAGGGCGCTGTCGTTGGGGTAGCTAATCTCCATGAACTTATTGAACTTCGATTGCGGGTTGACACGAGTAATCTTGAACCACCCTTCCGGAGTACATCTATCTCCCTCCATACACTTGTTCTGTTCCGGGTTTGGGCCGAAGGTGGCGCGGTAAGCGCGGATCAATCGCTTGCGATAGAGCACCTGAACGGTTTTCTTCGCCTTCTCTACCACGATCATTACAGAATCCTTGACCATTTTAGCGGGATCAATTTCTACGTACGTACTCCCAACGGGTAAGGCTTTGGGCGTAATGGTCGTTTCGGTGACACGCATGTAGCCCTGATCGTACTGGATGACGCGAACTATATTGCCTTTGCCATCCGGTTCTTCCTTGATGACCTTAAGATTCCGCGGGGGAGGAGGATCTTTTTTGGGCGGGGGTGCGTAAATTGTTTGTGACTGACCAACAGTTGCGCCAACTAAACACAACAAAAGAAATAAGCCACGCACACCGCTAATACGAAGTTGCTTCATGAACCAGGTAGCTTTAATGGGTAATGTTACGAAACTAACGATTTTTTCTATGAAACAGCGGAAACGATCGGGCTTCTTATTCAAATTTACAGGACTTT
The DNA here is from genome assembly GCA_946886975.1 of uncultured Taibaiella sp. The sequence continues at coordinate 11,161 of CAMPJV010000018.1, forward strand.
TGCCAAGCATGTTTTAGTGAAATTGTTAATTTAGACCGCAATGCATCAGCTAACCCTTACAGAGGAAAACTACCTGAAAACCATATATAGCATCCAGCATTGTAATAATGCAGGAGAAGCGTCGGTAAACGAGATAGCTGAAAGGATGCAAACGCGCCCTGCCACCGTGACGGATATGCTTCGGAAGCTCTCTGAGAAGGAGTTGATACATTATGAAAAGTATAAGAAGGTTCAGATATCAGAAAGCGGGGTGCTGTTAGCGCTTCAGATTGTAAGAAAACACCGGCTGTGGGAAACCTTTCTACACGATAAGCTTAACTTTTCGTGGGATGAGGTGCATGAGGTGGCAGAGCAGCTTGAGCACATACATTCGACCAAGCTCATAGCGAGGCTGGATGAATACCTTGGGTTTCCGCAGTTTGACCCTCACGGTGATCCTATTCCAAATTCACTAGGGGAGCTGCCGTTATCCTCCACACTGCTGCTTAGCGAAATAGATATTAAAGTGCCTGGCATAATAGTGGCAGTAAGGGATACTTCGACTACCTTCCTTCAGCAGATAGAAAGAATGGCATTGCAGATCGGGACCCGGCTCATGGTTAAGGAAAGGATGCCTTTTGACAACAGTATTCACATCACGATAAGCGATAATAAGGAACTCATGCTATCGGAAAAGATAGCTCAGAACATTCTTGTGCGGATATCTGACCAGTAACCCTGTTATTTCCTCTTATAAATGGGAACCGTGGAGCATGGCTCACCGTACATAAGCGACTTGACATATGGACGAAGGAGGCCTGTGACAGCAACATATGCAGTCTCCGGTATTGACGTGTCGCCGCAGCCCTTAATGACCACTCTTTTGTCCTGATACTCCTGTGGATCAATGGAGTTAATGCGGGAGATTGTGAGGTGTTTCTTAAGTTCCTGCTCTGTGCCGAAATAAACTGAAGAAACTACCGGCTGCAGATATGTAGATACTAACATGAACGCCCACATAGGGATGATGGCATCGGTGCTGCAGGTGATAGCGACATGCTTATTATTGTACTGAGCCCAATCGTGAGCAATAAGTGACGCGCGGAAATCCTTCTCTTTGATTATCATTTCACGAAAGAGAAACGGCTTAAGATCAAAGGTTATGACATCTTCCTCTCGAGGAAGATAATCCACAAGGTCGATGGTAAGAATTCCGCTCTCAGCTACTTTATTCACAAATGTTTCCATATCCTGGCTATGCACCCACAAATTTACGCATAACACTGCTTATATAAGCAGAAACAGCGACTTATCGGTCGCTGTTTCTGCCAATATGGTGTTCAGTAAAACTAATATAGGTTCTTAGCACTGTACTTGATGTCTGCATTGCGGCGCATACCCTCCTGCATCATTGAGGACACTGAAGCCTTCATTTGCTGCTGCTGCATCTGGAGCTGCTGAGCCTGCATTGGATCCTGGAATGTTACAGCATTCTGCTGACGGTTCTTTAGAGAAACGAAGAACACGCCGTCCTGTCCTTTGATGGCCGGGGAGGTGGTATTTGGCTTAAAGCCCTCAAAGAATGAGTAACCAACAACCTTGGGCTCGAATCCAAGATTTGGAATGAAGGCGCTGGCCGCATTAAAGGAATCTGCATTCTGAACCGGCTGAGCAGAAGACTGGGCAATGGCATCGAGCGTTGTCGAGCTCTTGTACTTCTGCGCGATCATATCCGCTTTCTTTTCAGCTTTAACGAGTGACTCCAGAGCCGGACGGTTGGACTCATCCAGCTGCATCATGCCCTCTTCCTGAACGCCGGTGAGCTTGGCGATAACGTATCTTCCCTCGAGCGTGAACACGGGCGAAACCTCTCCCTGCTCAGCTTCATACATCCAACGGATTATTTCGCGGCTTGGACCGACACCTGGAATAATAAAGTCATTGACTTTAACATTCTGAGCCTGCAGCTTGTTGAGGCCTTGCTTTTTCACTGCTTCATCAAAAGCTTTGTCGGTGGCATTTCTGCCTGCAAATTCGTTTGCTTTAGCGTAAGCAGATTGTTCGGTTTCCTCGCTGGGGAAAAGTCCCTTTGATATTACTGCAAGCTTAGAAGCCGGAGTGATATTCTTTTGTTCCAGTATCTCGATGTAGTGGTAGCCGGTGTAGTTATCATTTTCCGCCTTAACTACTTTCTTCTCACCCGCTCTTCCTTCGAATGCGAAATCGGCAAACTCTTTAGATAACTGGCCACGCTGCTGTAAAGTAAAGGTGTATTCGCCTCCGGTTGTTTTGCTGCCGGGATCGTCGGAGTATCTTTCAGCTACCTGCTTGAAATCGACGCCGGAGTTAAGTGCCATTTTAACGGTGTCAATCTTGCGCTGGGCTATGCTGTCTGCAAGGACTGGTGAGCGGCGATCTTCGGTCTTAACCAGTATGTGCCTCACCTTAACGGAATCAGGAAGGGTGGTTCTTTCAACAACTTTGGTGAGCTTGTAGGAGCCATTTTCGAAATAAGGGCCGAAGACGGTGCCAACAGGCATTGATAGAATGGAGTCGGCATAAGCTGACATGAAAGACTTTTTATTAACGAATGCTCCGTCATAAGGTTCATCGGAGTTCCTGTTTACAAAGCTTTCAACGTCTGATGTAGTGGCAAACTCAGCTTTGAGCTGGTTCAGGGTATTTAAGGACTGTGCCGTGTCTTCAGCTGAAGGTTTCACATCGAAGGCTACGTAATCTATGCTACGGGTTGGGTCTTCGAGGCGGTACTGAGCGGCGTGCTTTTGCATATAAGCCTTCAGATCGTCATCGGTTACTTTTACATCGTTATCACTAATAGTAGTGAATGGGATTTTTACGAAACTGACACTTGCCATGTAGTTCTGATCTTTTATCTGGCGGTCGAGCATAAACTTTGGAGAGTAGACTGCGCCTGAGAAGAGACTATTATATTTTTGAACAAGACGGTTGCGGCGGATGTAGTTTTTCATCACTTGCCATTCCTGAACTGCTTTTTGAGCCTGGGGGTTGCTCAGGTCCAACTTATTTCCTTCGAAGGCAGCAAGCATCTGCGGATCGTACTGGCCAGTCTCGGGATTTTTGAAGTAAGGGAATTGGGTGACGAGGGGATCGGGGTTGGCGCCTGAGATCATATCTCTTTCTTCTTCTTTGGTAAGAGTGAGGCCGAGGTCTTCTATCTGATCTTCGATAAGCTTTTCATAGATAATTTCCTTAAGGACCTGGTCGTGTATCTGGGCGCGGGTGTTATCGTCAATCTTATTACCCATTAGCTCATAGAGGGACTGATATTCGTCGATACGGGCGGCATATTCCTGAGGCTCGATTTTGTCTCCGTTCACCTTAGCGATATAGTCACCACCAGAAAAAACCTTTTTAAGATTATCTCCGGCATCCATTAATAAGAACCCCACCAATGCTAAAGCGATAACAAAGCCGGCAAGCTTCGCGTATTTTTCCCTGATTTTCTGAATGACAGCCATAATAGGTTGTGTATTAAGTATTTTATAAGAGGGGCAAATTTATAGGAAAAAACGAGATAACAAAGCTATTTGGTCTGAAAACTATGGCGGTAGCTGGTTATTACAATATGTATTATATAATACAAAAGGGCTGATGAGCGGACGGAGATGTGGGAGAGAATTGTTGATAACTGGCGAAAAGTAGAACAGAAGGCCGGGAGGGTGGGTGAGTTGAAAGGATGGTGAGGGTGTGGACATTCGGTGCAGATCCTATGTAAAGCCTAGGCTACTCCTAGGATAAGTCTACGAAAAGCCTAGGATAAGTCTAGGATGAGTCTTTGCGGAGGCACATATATCAGTAAATAAATCATTCATACTGTCGGTTTGTTAGCGGAGGTGTTGGGGATGGGGCATGTTGGTAACAGTCAGGAAAAATCCGGTATGATGTTTTGCGACGAAATAGGAGGAGTGTTCGCGGGAGTTACTCTTTTAATTTGATTCAAAGAATAAGAGTTTCGAGAATTTGACGAAGAAGTTATCCTTTTTCGGTGTGAGTTTGTGTGGAGAGAGGCATTATAACCGATTGATTATACTCACCTTATCCTCAATTGGATATTGGCGTATCATTTTGTACGTTTTGGTTTGGGGCTTGTTAACAGCGATCCCGGATACTAAGGTTTGAGTATTTGTTCACACTGAGGTTTATCCACTTACCAACAGATTTATGTGGGAATGCATTAGGTACGGCCTGCCATTGTGTGAACTACGCTTCGTTTCCTGATCTACTGTTTATTTCTTTTAGATTTGCAATGTGGATTGGAGATTTGTTTCCCCAACTTCACAGACCTAATTAGTAATAGTTCTTTTTTAAAAAGCTATTTATTCTTTATTGTTATGGATGTGAATATTGAGCGCGCTCTTGAGCAAATTGAGGAAAAAGGGTTTTTGGACGTGGAGATTGATCCGAGACTGGATTTGTTTGGTGAGATTGAGCGATTGAAGAAGGAGAAGAATGCGATTATTTTGGCTCACTACTACCAGGAGCCGGACATACAGGATGTGGCGGACTTTATCGGGGATAGCCTTGGCCTGGCACAGGAAGCTGCAAGGACTACGGCGGACGTGATAGTTTTTGCGGGCGTACATTTTATGGCTGAAACAGCCAAGATTTTGAACCCTAATAAAAAGGTGCTTCTTCCTGATCTTAAGGCGGGGTGCTCACTGAGCGATAGCTGTCCGCCTCCCATTTTTAAAGCATTTAAGGAGAAGCACCCGGACCATGTGGTGATTTCGTATATTAATTGCTCTGCTGGGATAAAAGCGTTGAGTGATATCATATGTACATCTTCGAATGCTATGCAGATCGTAAAGAGTTTGCCTGAGGACCAGAAGATTATATTTGCCCCTGATAAAAACCTTGGGGGGTATATTAACAGGAAGACGGGTAGGAATATGGTGCTGTGGAACGGGGCGTGTATGGTGCATGAGATATTTTCATTGGAGAAGATAACGAGGTTGAAACTGCGTCATCCAGATGCAAAGTTTATTGCTCATCCCGAGTGTGAGGAGGCTGTGCTGCGGCTGGCTGATTTTATAGGTTCTACAAGTCAGCTTATTAAGTATACATACGAAAGTGATGCGCAAACCTTTTTGGTAGGAACAGAGGCGGGTATATTACACCAGATGCGGCAGAAGAGCCCATCCAAGACGTTTATACCGGCGCCACCTGACAATGCCTGTGCGTGTAATGATTGTCCGCATATGAAGCTGAATACTCTCGAGAAGCTTTACCTGAGCATGCGCTACGGAGCCCCAGAGGTAACTATGGATG
>CAMPJV010000019.1 GCA_946886975.1 uncultured Taibaiella sp.
GGCTCCGGTTTATCATTCCCGCGCAGAGCCACGTGGAGAGGACATCATTGTTGGCCGGCTTAAGGCAAATGGCTCCTCCGGCCTTTTTTGATCAGAGCGTGCAGGTCATCAGGCAAGAACTGGCGCAAGGCGAATTTGACAGGCTGGTCACAGCGATAGGATGAAGCGAAAGTCTGGGCCTGGTTAAGAGCCGAAAGACCTGACCCCAAACGCTTCAGACTGCCATAAGCCCATCATTCAAAATTCAAAATTGCATCGCCACACGAAAAAAAAGAGGTGCCGAAGCACCCCCATATAATTCAACATTCAAAATCCAACATTCAAAATTCAAAATTACATTCGCTCAATCACCATAGCGCTGGCGCCACCGCCGCCATTGCATATACCGGCAGCGCCGAGCTTACCGCCCTTTTGCTGAAGTACGTTGAGCAGGGTAACAATGATACGGGCACCACTTGCGCCCAGCGGGTGACCGATAGATACTGCGCCACCATTTACGTTCACGTTCTCAGGTTTCAGGCCCATCTTCTGGATGTTCACAAGACCGACCACGCTAAAGGCTTCGTTCAGCTCGAAGTAATCGATTTCCTCAAGCGCTACGCCAGCCTTCGCAGCAGCCTTAGGCACGGCAACCGATGGGGTAGTGGTGAACCACTCGGGCGCCTGCTCAGCATCAGCGTATCCCCTGATCTTTGCAAGAGGCTTAATACCCAAAGCCTCAGCTTTTTCCTTGCTCATAAGCACCAGTGCAGCTGCGCCATCATTCATCGTAGAAGCATTGGCAGCAGTCACAGAGCCATCCTTTACAAACGCAGACTTCAGACCTGCGATCTTGTCGAACTTCACGTTCCACATTTCCTCGTCCTTGCTGAATACCACAGGATCCCCTTTACGCTGCGGCACCTCTACAGGCACTATCTCATTTTCGAATAGTCCGGCGGTCTGTGCGGCCTGGCTGCGCTTATAGCTTTCAATGGCGAAAGCATCCTGGTCCTCGCGGCTGATGTTGCACTCCTTAGCGCAAAGCTCAGCAGCGTTGCCCATTGCATAGTTATTATACACGTCAGTCAGCCCGTCTTTAGATAACCCATCAACAAGCGTGACGTTGCCATACTTGTTTCCCCAACGCATGTTTTCGCTATAGAAGGGCACATTGCTCATGCTTTCCATGCCGCCTGCGACAACGACATCATTGTCGCCCAGCATAATGGACTGAGCGCCCAGCATGATAGCCTTCATGCCCGAAGCGCATACTTTGTTTACAGTGGTACATGGAATATTATCGGGCAATCCTGCGAAACGCGCAGCCTGCCGTGCAGGTGCCTGACCGAGGTTAGCCTGCAGTACGCAGCCCATCAATACCTCGTTTACTTCCTCCGGCTTTACACCAACCCTGTCAAGAGCGCCTTTTATGGCGACAGCGCCAAGTTTAGTTGCGGAAAGGTCCTTCAAAGATCCGCCCCAGCTACCCAGTGGGGTGCGCACGGCAGATACGATATATACTTCTTTCATGATACAAAAAATTAGTTTAAAAAAGACGGCCAAAGCTACACAAAAACGGCTTTAATTTCAGGCGTAAGTATATTAGTATTCAATATGATAGTATAGCGGTATACATCATCCAAAGGATTCTGTTAAGATGCTTTGTGATACTTAAACAAATGGCGTTAAACCTGCGTTAAACGGGTAAAATAGACCTCAAAATGCTTGTTTTGCGCCCCTGTTTTTCGTACCTTTATATCATTCCATTACAGCAGAAATCTCCCTTATTGACTATGAAGAAAATGATCACGTGTTTAGCGGTAGTGTCCCTTGTAGTGTTATCTATAATGATCGTTACCGCGAAGGAACCTAACAGAAACCCTTCAGTATCCGCAAGTGTTTTAGATGTTGATAAATATATCAGCACAGTTTACAACGAGATAGACTTTACGAACAACAAAAAGATGTCGTACGATGCGTTCGCCACCGCTTATCGTGGTTACCTGAACCTTCGTAATGCAGGCAAGCTGAACACCAGCAAGCCAAATCTTACAGTCGTTGACTTTAGCCTTTCTTCCACTCAGAAGCGTATGTGGATCATAGACATGAACAGCAAGAAAGTGCTTTTCAATGACTATGTGGCACACGGTCAGGGTTCAGGAGACGAGTACGCGACTGCATTCTCCAATAGGGAGAACTCACACCAGAGCAGCCTTGGTTTCTACGTAACAGGTGATACCTATGTAGGCAAGCACGGAAACTCGCTTCGTCTCCACGGTATGGACAACGGCTACAACTCTGCTGCCTTTGAGCGTGCGGTAGTGGTTCACGGTGCGAACTATGTAAGTCCTTCCTTTATAGCCGGACAGAAGCGCCTTGGAAGAAGCTGGGGATGTCCTGCAGTATCTACCCAGGCGATAGGAAAGGTAATAGACTACATCGGGGGGGGCACTTGTATGTTCGTGTACTATCCGCAGAAAAGCTATCTCGCTAGCTCTACCTGGGTAAACAAAAAAATAGACCGCCTGCCTGAAGACGTCATGACTGATGACATGATAGACCCTTCAGCAGTTGCGTCTAACCTGGAAGTGAAGTATGAGTATGCTGCGAACGCCCAGGAATACAACCCTGCGAGCCCACTGTACGTATCGCCTGAAATGAGAGCGAAGAAGCTGCAGTTGATGGCGCTGAACCTGAACTTTGTTCAGAGCGTACTTCCTTAACCGTAAATAGCTAAACTCAGAAAGATAATTCCTGTAAAGGATCCCAGAAGCGCTTATCGAAGTCCACCACCTGGTCATCCTTTACCTTAACACCTTCCTTTTCCAGGAGCTCCTGCATAGCAGTCTCCGTAGGGAAATGGTGCTTACCAGTTAAAAGTCCTTGCCTGTTCACAACCCTGTGAGCAGGCACTTTTGGTTTAATAAGGTGGCTGCCGTTCATAGCATAGCCCACCAGCCGCGCTCCGGACTTGGCACCCGTAGCGGCAGCAACAGCACCATAGGTGGTCACTCTTCCCTTAGGCACATGGCGCACTATATCGTAGATGAGATCGTAGATGTTGTCGCTGGGGGTCTTCTTCTTACTCATGTGCTTTCCTTTTTTCGAGCAATCGTGTTCTGTAAGGTTCCTTCACATTCATGTAGTCGTAGGGGCAGTTGAGGCAGCCGTTCCCGCAGCAGTATCCACGCCTGCGGAGATAGCCGGCAGTCATGACATACCGGCCGTCCGGCAATATATAGAAGTCTTCCTGCTCGTCCTGTGCTGGCTTGTGCTCGTCCATAAAACCTAAACCTCCGCTTTCTTCTTTTTCGGAGGCACTTTGACAGGGTGGTCGGGCAGGGTGAAGGAAATGTAGTAAATGGTCCTTCCCTCAGCGAGGTGCATTTTCTCGTAAAAGGTCTTAATGGCTAATGGGCCAGTTACTTCGCCGTCCTTGTATATGTCGACTATATTCTCGTGCACAGTGCAGCCATGCTCAGTAACGGTTTCCACTGTAAAGTCGTAAAGCTCCTTAGAGTCTGTCTTGAGGTGGATGCGGGAGCCTGGCCTGAGTATCTGCTGGTAGAGCGCAAGAAAGCGGGGATGGGTGAGTCTGTTCTTGGCTTTACCTTCTCTCAGGAATGGATCGGGGAAGATGATCCATATTTCATCTACCTCGGCAGTGTCGAAGTAGCTGGTTATCATGCCTATCTGCGCTCTGAGGAAGGCAACGTTGGTGAGGCCCTCCGCCAGGGCAAGCTTCGCCCCTATGTATATTCTATTGCCCTTAATGTCAACCCCTATGAAGTTACGGTCCTTATGCTGTCTGCCGAGGTTGACACTGTACTCTCCTTTGCCACATGCAAGCTCCAGTGTGATGGCGTTTTTATTCCTGAAAAACTCACCCCACTGGCCCTTGACATTCTCGGGATATTGGAGTACATTAGAGAAAGTTTCAATAGCTCGGAATCTAACCAATTTTTTTTGTCCCATGAAGAACGCAAAGATAAAGCCTAAATAAAAAGTTAATCGTTTAAATCAAATAAGTATGAAGCGATCAATCTTACTCTTTACAGCAGTTACAGGCATCTTCTACTTAACACTAACAAGTTACCAGACGGGTCCGGGAGTTACGCTCTCCGCATCCGATAGCCCTAACCGAACGGGAAGTACAACCGGAGCTCTTAATAATTGCAGTTCTCCAATCGGGTGTCATGGCGCAATCGACCAGGTTACCGGCATCTCGCTAACCCTGACAGATGCCAACACGAATCACCATACGTCGGCCGGGCGTTTCATTGCAGGTCAGCAGTATAATGGTGTTCTGACTCTTAGTAATACCAACAATAACCCCGCGAAGTACGGCTTTCAGCTAACCACAGTAAGAGGCCTGGACCAGCAGGCCGGAGTGTTGGCCCCGGGCAATAACCAGCACACATTCACAGTAGGTTCCGGAAGCACCCAAATCACGGGGATAGAACACAGCAATCCACTCGTTGCGGTAAATCCTGGCGGTATTTTAGGCATTCCGTTCACCTGGACAGCTCCGGCAGATACAGCCCCGGTAAAGTTCTATATTATCGTCAATGCGGTGAATGGGGATGGCGTTCCTGGTTCCGACGATCATGCCACCACCAAGATAATAACTCTGAACTCTCAGCTCGCTTCAGTGTCTGAGCTATCGGAGCACATAAGGATAACAGCCTATCCTAATCCTGCGACAGAAAGGGTTAGTCTGAAGTTTGAAGATGCTGAGAAGGGCAGTTATAACGTGAAGGTGATAGATATAACAGGCAGGATGGTATATTCAACTAACCTGATGGTAAGCGGCAGCATGACAAGCACGACTATTGAGACCGGCAACTGGGCTAAAGGCCTATATTTTGCACAGATAGTGAAGGACGGTGCGCAGAGGATGATAGCGGTGGCTAAACAATAATTAAACGTACAGCCATGATAACTGAAGCCACTCGTATGTGCGGGTGGCTTCTTCATGACCCGTAGCACTGACGGAGTTTTTACTATGGGTTGACATTCTGCAAGGTGTAAAGCAGAGAATTAAAGAATATATTTGAGCGGTCCTTTCGTGGTACAGAATTAATGATGCTGAAATGAAAGGAGTAATACGGCAAAGACATGAAACGATATATACTAGGACTGCTGGTGGCTGGATTTGGCTACCTCTCAGTTGTGAGCTTTAGCACGGGCGGAGGGACGAGTTCCATGATGGGAAACAGGACAGGGGCCGGCGGGACACAAAATGACTGCGGCAATACCGGTTGCCACGGGCCAAACGCAAGCGATCTTTCCATTGACTTTTACCTGGTAGATATGTACCAGGATACCGTTAAGAACGGGAGGTACACGCCCGGCGCTATTTATACTATTAAGCTCTATGGCCGTACTACGGGAGTGTATCCGACGTTCGGGTTTCAGCTCGCTGCAGAGAAGGCGATCGGCTTTGCCGGAGCGGGAAGCTATATCCCTACCTCTGGCCTGCAGGCTAACCCGGTAGGAGCGTATGAGGTCATTGAACAGCTAATGCCGCTTACGTCATTAAACAATAATCACTTCCCGGTAAGTATAAAATGGAAAGCTCCGGGCGCGGGTTCCGGTGACATCAAATTTTATGTAACGATGCTCGGCGCAAATAATGACGGATTCGCTAACGGAGACAAGGGTGGCAACGTGGTGAAGACCTATCAGCCAAACCCCACATCGGTAAATGACTTTGAAGAGGGTACGGAGTTCAGACTGTTTCCTAACCCGGCGCATGAGCAAATGCAGCTTCTGATAAGCAGCAACGACAGGGGAGCTTATCAACTGAAACTATTTAACTTGAATGGACAGGTGGTGCAGGCACGGAGCGTGACTTCAAATACCGGGACGACGGAAATAAAGCTCAATGTTTCTGATCTTGCTACAGGGACCTATCTTCTGCATATTGAGAAAGGCGGAAGGCAAAAGGTGATGATGCTCTTAAAGAACTAAGAAGGTTTATAAACTGTTAAAAGCCACTCGATTTGAGTGGCTGTCAGATTTGTCGCATGCAATTGCACTCTGTTAAGTCGGACAGGATTTTATAGCAGACGAAGATTAAACCACGGGTGATGAACAGAGAGGTTACTACAGAGACGATATTCCCTGCGCGTGTAATAAACTATGCTAATATATGGGAGCGGTCAGGTGCGCTGATAATTGACGGGCTCATCGTTTTGCTGCTTAGTATTATTGTCAGCCATAGTATTCCCATACCTTATTGCTGGATCTTTACTGCATGGATATATGAAGCGACACAGGTGTCGGGGTACCATCAGGCAACTGTGGGGCAGCGCACAATGGGTATTAAGGTGAGCAACAAGTACGGGGGCAGGCTGGACTTTACCAGGGCGTCCGGCAGGCACTTCTCCAAATACTTTTCGCTGCTTACGGCGCTGTCAGGTTACCTGATCATTATACTGGACGACAGAAGGCAATGCCTTCACGATAAGATAGCTCAATCAGTAGTAGTTACTGAGGAAAGCTACCACGCAGCCATATAAGAACATCATCCCATCTACGAGTCCGAGGTAATTCTTATCGGAAGGATGCTTGCGGGTGAAGGCGATAACTGCCTTGGTAAGCACAGCAACTATCACAGTTCCCACCAATCTTCCCAAAGAGGGATACCTGACGTACTGTACGACGGACAGGCCAATGAACAAGAGAATAGAAGCGTCTATTACGCGGTAACTGTTTTTCAGGCCTATCAGATTAGGAAGGGTCTGGATGTTAGACTTGAGGTCTGTCTGCATATCCCGGATGTCGAAGGCGATGCAGAGGATGAACATGAACATGAAACGCAGGAAGATCTCGAAGGGATAATCCATTATCGAGTGGTGCCAGAAGAGCATGGGGAGAATGCTCGTGACTATAGTCCAGACGAGTGTGAGGGTCAGGATCTTTATCCAGCCGAAGTCGCGGAGGCGGGTTTTGTTGAAGGGTAGGAGAGGGAAGGTGTAGGTGAAGGACAGGGCGCCAAGGACGAGGCACGCGATGAGTATCTTCCAGTTGAGGAACAAGATGCTGATGCCACTCATTAATACCCCGAGGATGAAGATGGAGACGTGTAGGGTGCGGTGCTCTACCGTCCAGCGATAGCGGTCTGAGACGCGTGGCTCCAGTTTCCTTAAAAGGAAGTGAGCGTTGTAGACTACCAGCGTGCATCCAAAGATAAAGGTGTGGAGTGCTGACAGGGTGGGTGGCAAATGGCCAAGGATGAGGCGCTCAGTGCCTATGCAAAGGGAAACGGCACACAGGCCAGCAAAGAAGCTGGTGTATAGGATCCAATCGGTAAAGTGCTTTAATATCCTCACCTTGTTTTATGTATCAGGTAGCAAGACACAAGTATCAAGCCTGAGCAAAAGATACTAATCCTAAGCGTTTACAAGGGTATATTGCCGTGCTTGCGTTTTGGCATGTTTACCACTTTGTTCTCTAACATCTTGAAGGCTTTGATCAGCTTCGCACGGGTGTCTTCCGGAAGTATGACCTCGTCTATGAAGCCTCTTGCGGCGGCTCCGTAGGGGTTAGCGAACTTCCCGGCGTACTCTGCTTCCTTTTCCTTCAGCTTTGCTTCATGGTCATCAGCCTCACTGATCTGGCGCTTGAAGATGATCTCTGCTGCTCCCTTGGCGCCCATAACGGCGATCTCGGCTGTCGGCCAGGCATAGTTCATGTCGGCGCCGATGTGCTTGGAGTTCATTACGTCGTATGCTCCTCCGTATGCTTTGCGGGTAATGACAGTCACTTTGGGGACAGTGGCTTCACTGAGGGCGTAGAGGAGCTTGGCGCCATTAGTGATGATGCCGTTCCACTCCTGGTCTGTGCCGGGAAGGAAGCCCGGGACATCTACGAGGACCAGCAGCGGGATGTTGAAGGCATCGCAGAACCTGGTGAACCTTGCGCCCTTTTTACTGGAGCTGATGTCTAACACACCTGCGAGGCTTGCCGGCTGATTGGCTACTATGCCTATGCTTCTTCCGGCTATCCGCGCGAACCCTACTACGATGTTCTCAGCATATTCTTTATGTACTTCGAGGAATGAGTCAGCGTCAGTTACCTCTTCTATTACTTCTTTTATATCGTACGGCTGGTTGGGATTAGGCGGGACTATGCCGTTTAGCTTTAGCCTCGTCTCGTCGGCTGGCTCGTATGCGTAAACAGGTGCATCTTCCTCGCAGTTCTGCGGCATATAACTCAGGAGCTGCTTGATACGCTCGATGCATTCTACCTCGTTGGTGCAGGCGAAGTGGGTGACGCCACTCTTAGACGCATGGGTGTGGGCACCGCCGAGCTCTTCGCTGGTGACGTTCTCATGCGTTACTGTTTTTACTACGTTGGGTCCGGTGACGAACATGTAAGAAGTATGCTCGACCATAAGGATGAAGTCGGTAATGGCAGGGGAGTAGACCGCACCACCGGCGCAAGGGCCCATGATCGCGGATATCTGAGGTACTACACCGGAGGACTTTACATTGCGATAGAATATATCAGCGTAACCGCCGAGAGAGACGACCCCCTCCTGGATACGTGCGCCGCCACTGTCGTTTAAGCCAATGACGGGTGCGCCGTTCTGGATGGCAAGGTCCATGATCTTACAGATCTTTTCGGCGTGCGTCTCGCTAAGGCTGCCCCCGAAGACAGTGAAATCCTGGGAGAACACATAAGTGAGGCGGCCATTGATCCTGCCGTAGCCGGTGACCACACCATCGCCAAGGTAGATCTCCTTCTCCATACCGAAGTCGCGGCTGCGGTGGGTGACCATCATGCCTATCTCTTCAAAAGTGCCTTCGTCCATCAATAGCTGCAGGCGCTCGCGGGCGGTTAGCTTGCCCTTCTTGTGCTGGCTTTCTATACGTTTATCTCCTCCTCCCTTTATTGCCTGCTCCTGTTGCTGCTTTAGTAAGGCTACTTTGTCCATAGATGCTTTTGAAAATCAGGGACAACCTAAGGTAAATCGAAAGGGCTTCCAAACAGGATGGAAAGAAGGGTAGATGAACGAGCGTTGGAGCTAGAGATTGCCAACTGATTCCAGGGCGGGAGCGGGAGTTTCAACGGGTGTGGACTCGCCGGCTGGGAGGAGGATAGTGAAGGTGGTGCCTCCGTCTTTGGAGGACCGGGCTGTGATGCTGCCGTAATGGTTTTTGACTATCTTCCTGCAAAGGGCGAGGCCGAAACCGAGGCCGGTGGCTTCGACGTGTACTTTCTTAAAGAGCTGGAAGACATAGTCCTTATAATCATTGCTGAAACCTTTGCCGTTGTCGGTGTAGGTGATACGCGCGAAATCTATGTACTTGTATTTCTCCTCGGTGGTTTGAAAGCTATTCTCCTGTATGATGTCAGCCTCTATGGTTATTTCGGGAGGAGTAGCTTCCTTGCGGAACTGAATGGAGTTGGAAATAAGATGATAGAAGAGCAACTGCAGTTGTCCACAATGACCCTCTATCGATGGGAGGGAGCCGGTATTGACGGTTACGTTTTCAAAGCGGCTGTCGATCATGGCCTGCACTCTTGCGGCGGTAATGATCTTTGTGAGGTTACAATGGTCGGTCGTTGTGCTTACGGCGTCGACACTTACATATTGCTGGAGGCAGCTAATGAGATCTCTCATCTTGCGGCTGGCACTGTTGATCTTCTCTACCGACATTTTGCTTAGAGGGGTAAGCTGCGAATGGTTTTCCCGGTCGATCATGTCGGCGAACATGGCAATCTTTCTTATGGGCTCCTGGATGTCGTGAGAGATGACATGGCTGAACTCGACAAGATCTTCGTTGATCCATGAGAGCCTGGTGACCTGGCGGTCAAGCTCCTGCTTGCTGTGCTCCAGTTCTTCAGTTGCCTTCAAAAGCCTCTCGTTATTATTCAACGCCTGCTCGGCAGTTCTTCTCGCGTTAAGCAACTCCTCCTCATATTTCTTTCTCTGGTAAACGGGGAGGAGCACGCAATGGTTCTGCGTTACATTATTATGTTCCCTTCGTGTTGCATTCACGAGCACCGGAACATCGTCGAGGGCTTTGGACCGCAGTGTCAGAAAGATCTCTTCCGCCTTGCCGTGGAGCTTCAAAAGCGGGAAGAAATGTGTCTGGTAGAAGATTCGTCCAGCTATGCTGAGCAGGCTTTCGAGCTTATTGCCAATGAGTTCGCCGGAGGTGAAGCCAAGCCATATTTCCAATGTCTTGTTGGCCTGAGTGATCACTCCCTCGTCGTTAAAGATGAGGAAACCACAAGGAGCTTCGTCCAGCAATACATCCATAGCGGAGTGCTTAATTCAGGTGAAAGTTATTCAGATAATCCTGGATTACCGCAATGGTCTCTTCAGGAGCGCTCATATGCGGGCAGTGACCTGTGGCTCTCATCAGCCTGAAGGTGCTGTGAGGCATTCGGGCATGCAGGAACTCGCCTACCTGAGTAGGGGCAATAAGGTCATCAGAGCACTGCATGATGAGGGAAGGCACCTTGAGTTTGTTGAGATCAGTCCTGTTGTCGGAGAAGAAAGTGACCTCTGCAAAGCGGCGGGCAATAACCGGATCGGTAGAGCAGAAGCTTTCGGTAAGTTCCTCAGCCAGCTCGGGGCGCTCGGGATTCTTCATGATGGCAGGACCGAGGAAGTTGGCCCAACCGATATAGTTTTTATCCATGGTATCGAGCAGCTCTTCTATGTCCTTTTTTTCAAACCCGCCGACGTACTGATCGTCGTTGATGTAGCGTGGAGAAGGGCCCACGAAGATGATCTTGTCGAAGGTGTCGGGCTCCTTTATACCCGCGAGCATACCTATCATACTACTTACAGAATGACCGACCAGGATGACATTCTGCAGGTTGAGTTCGTGGATGATGTCGAGGACATCCTGCGCATAGCCATTGAGATCGCTATAGCGCTCGGGGTTGTAGGCTTCGAGGTCGCTCTTTCCGGAACCCACGTAATCGAATAGGATGATCTTGTATTTATCTTCAAAAGCAGGGTAGATGAACCGCCACATATTCTGGTCGC
This sequence comes from uncultured Taibaiella sp., assembly GCA_946886975.1. The sequence continues at coordinate 10,997 of CAMPJV010000019.1, forward strand.
AGCCGAAGCCGTGGGCGAAGATCATTGGCTGAGTACCTTTGCCTAATACCTTTACATTGTTACGCTTAAGTACGTTTTGGTTCATAAGTTTTCAGTTGAAGTGTATAAGGGTTTGCTATAAAAATTGTGCCCCGGCGATCTTTAACACGGCGTCAGCATGTGGAAAGATCAGATACCCTTAGCTTTGTCTGATCAAGAAGATATACGTGTGGTTTTAGTTACAAAGGATTTTTCTATAGTTATCGCTGACGACGACCAGGATGACAGGAGTTTTATTAAGGAAGCACTACTGAGAAGGGCGTTTGGCGGAAGGTTTCAATGTGTGGAAGATGGCGGTCAGCTGCTGCAATACCTGAAACGAACTGAGAAGACTCTTCCCGATCTTATTTTGCTTGACCTGAATATGCCCCTGGTGGATGGATATCAGGCACTGTCCGAGATAAAGCAGGACCCGGTTCTGAAAAGCATTCCCACCATGATCCTTACCTCATCGAGCAAGCCGGAGGATGAGCCGGTATGCTATGAACTGGGCTGTGATAAATTCTACCGCAAGCCATTGTCTATGGGTGAGTATGATGACGTGGCCTCGGACATACTTGACTATGTTAGGTCGGTCTAGTGAGTATGGTGCGTTAAAGTTGCGTGAGCACAGGCATGGGCATATGCATTTATTTTACCTTTACCCGATGAAAGCTATACTCGCCGCCTTTTCTTTACTTCTCTGTTTTACAACTACACGAGCACAGGACATTAACGTATATAGTGCAGAAAGACTGATGGAAAGAGTGGGGAACGAAGACACTCTGTACGTCATCAACTTCTGGGCTACCTGGTGCGGCCCTTGCGTAAAGGAACTACCTGAGTTCAATCGCCTGAATGAACAATATGCCGGAAAGCCGGTGAAGGTGCTGATGGTGAGCCTGGACTTTAAAGATGCTTACCCGAAGAAGCTCGCCTCGTTTATCAGGAAGAAAAAAATGCAGCCGGAAGTGGTGTGGCTGAGCGAGACGAATGCCAATGAATTCATACCACGGATAGAGCCGGGCTGGCAGGGATCGATACCGGCAACTCTATTGATCTATGGGAAGAAGCAATACCGGAACTTTTATGAAGGCAGTGTAACAGCGAAGCAGCTGGCACTGATGATCGACCGGCAGTTTGCTTTTTAGTGAGGATGGTTCATTGGCACTAAATGTAATTCTTGAATAGATTCCAGCCATACAAGCAGCTCAACAAGTTACTGGAAAATGAAACGTTCGAGGCTACCATAAGCTGGGGCATAAGGATGGCTCTTGCCGGTACGGTGCCTGTGGTGTGGGGACTTGCAACCAACCAGATGGAGGCAGCAAGCTGGATAGCGCTGACTGCGGAATGTATCTGCTGGGTAGAGCTGAAAGGTTCCTTTGCGCAGAGGATGAGAGTGCTGACGGGCGGTACTATGCTTGCCGTGCTATTTGCGGTACTTGGCAGTATAACAGCGAGCAGCCTGTGGCTGAGCGTGGGGCTGATGCTGGTAGTGGGGTTTATCGCCGGTCTGTTTAAGAACCTGGGAGACAGAGGAAGCGGACTTGCCGTGAGTGTTTTCGTACTATTTATCGTTGCGAATTCTTACCCCATACATGATGTACACGAACTGAAAGTAAGGGTGCTGCAGATTGCCGTTGGCGGGGCCTGGAACTTCATAGTGGGCCTGGCTGCAAGCCTGTTTATTCCTGCCCAGGAACCATACCGAAGGACCATTGCAATGATCTGGAAGGCGAATGCCTCGTTGCTTCAATCCGTATCGAACGGGTGGGATGGGACAACGGTGAGGAGTAGTATCAGAGACCTGTACCTGAAAGAGATAGAAGTTAGAAAGGCGCTTGACACATCACTCCATTTCTATCAGACCATGGCACACCAGGCCAGCAAAAAGGACAAGGAGGAGTATCAGCTTGCCCAGTTCAGGAAGGCAACGGCGCTTATCTCAGCCAACATCATGGCCATAAGCGAGGAACTGGAGAGCGTGAAAATACGAGACGTGGATCCGCAGCTGAGACTTAGAATAGAGGCTGTGCTAAAGGCGCTGGAGCGTGCGATGGGCAGAGCAGCCATGTATGTGATCCTGCTGTCTGCAGAGGAGGAGCTAATACTTGCATCAAGGATAGATAATCTAAACAAGCACATTCTGCTGCTGAGAGAATATGCCATCCCGGAAGACTATCCATCCGGCCAGAGTTTCAGAAGGATCACTCAGCTATCCGAGAGAACTTCAAGGCTGATAGAAAATGCCATAGCGAGGCTGAAGGAGATGGGAACTGACCTGCCAGTATTCAGATCGTACTCTATCATCAAGACACTGTACATTCTGCACCCGAAACACTGGTGGCTAAATACAAAGCTTTTATTTAACCTGAACACCCTGACGACCAGGTATGCACTACGGAGCGCCGTAGCCGCAACAATCGCCATGTTCATCTACAAATGGTTTGAAATAGATCATGGGTACTGGCTGCCGTTTACAGTGATCATCGTCCTGCAGCCATATTTTGGCGCGACCATAAAGAAATCAATAGACAGGATAATAGGAACAGTGGCAGGAGGCTTGGTAGGAGGTCTGCTCATCAGGCTGCCTGCCGGACTCTATGCGAAGGAGATCATGTTGTTCATAAGCTTCGTCCTGATGGTGTACTTTATCAGGAAGAAATATGCTGTAGCAGCGTTCTTTATCACAATAAGTCTTGTACTGCTGTTTGATGTGGAGGAAGACCTGAACCCCATGCTTATAGTATTCAGAGCCCTCTCGACAATTGCCGGCGCCGCACTGGCTATACTTGCCGGTTTCTCGCTACTGCCAAACTGGGACCGGAAGTGGCTTCCTGTTCACCTGTCTGCTGCCATAAACTGTAACTATCATTACTTTCTGGCCACTTTCTTTTCTCCAAAGCCCATTAACTGGACGAGGCATAAGCGAAATGCAGAGTCAAACAACAGCAATGCATTTGATTCCTTCAGCAGGTATATGCAAGAGCCGACACTCAAGAAGAAATCGTATATACCTTATTACCAGCTGGTAGCCCACAACGTGCGCATAACAAGAGGGCTCAATAACATACACCTTGAAAACGAGAGCAGGACAGGAAACTCGGCTGATCAACCAACCAAAGAGCAGCAAGAAACAGTAAAAGAATGTCTGGAGTGTTTCAACAAGATAGTGTCGGAACTGAAGCTGCTCAGTCCAGACTTGGAGACTCATGTGCACAACGTAGCTGAGAACCGTGCGCTGCGTTTCCCACTTACGCATCACCAGCAACTCTACCTGGACAAACTCAGGCTGGAGCTGAAAGCGCTTCACAAGAACCTTCATGATCTAATCAGCGATGATCCAACGAGGATACAGTGATTCAGACACGTATCATCCTGTAGGGGCTTTGCACATAATTCTTTGGTGGCTAAGCGTCTTATTGTAGCTTCGCCTCCATGAACTACCTGGCGCACGCCTATCTTTCATTTGGTGATGCGGAGATACTTACGGGCAACATGATAGGAGACCATGTGAAAGGCAGATTGGCCCTGGAGCATTTTCCTGAAAGGATCAGCCAGGGCATCATGCTGCACAGGAAGATCGATTCTTTTACAGATGATCACCCGGCAACGAAGAGAGCCAAGCTACTGTTCCGGCAGGATTATGGCCTATACTCCGGAGCTGTAATGGATAGTCTGTATGATCATTTTCTAGCTAACGATCCAAAGCATTTTGCTTCTGAGAAAGTGCTGTTTGACTTCACCCAGGAGACTTACAGCAAACTGTCACAACAATCGGAGTACTTTCCTCTGTCCTTTGAGCAATATTTTCCATACATGCAGCAGCAGAACTGGCTATATAATTACAGAACTCTGCAAGGCATGCAACGTTCTCTCAATGGCTTACAGAGAAGAGCCAAACACATGCCGGCAGTGGATAAGGCGTACAATACTTTCATCGGATATTACTATCAACTGGCACAGTGTTATTACGAACTGATGGACGATATTGTAGTGTATGTTAAAGTTGAGTTAAGCCAGTAGCAAGGTTTTCAGGCAAATCTATTTTTGTAGCTTATCCATTACCAAATCATGTTCCCATCCCTCCGTTCATATATACTATTCAGTTTCCTATCCTTTTTCTTCGTGGCGTGTCACCCGGAGACCGAGCCGGTAAATGCTGGTCCGCGCTTTCATGACAATCCCGGCATCGCGTCTACGCAGCCACTGGCTTATGCAGACACACTGCAGCCGGATATGCAACGAATGATAGCAAGGCTGGATTCATTTTATCGTATTCAGGTTAGGGCGGGTTTTAACGGAAGCGTGCTCATCGGGCAGAAAGGGAAGATACTCTATGAGCGATACTTTGGTGTGGCCAGCAGGGAAAAAGGTCAAAAGCTCCAGCCGAACAGTGCTATACAACTTGCATCAATATCCAAAACATTTACCGGGGCAGCAACTATGTATCTGCATCAGAACAAGTATCTGAATATAAACGATGCTGTTTCTCAATACCTGCCGGAGTTCCCTTATCCTACTATCACGATCAAAATGCTGCTTAGCCACAGGTCTGGTCTACCTGAGTACCAGAAATGGACTGGAAAGTACGTGAAGAACGAGCATACACTTATTGATAATGACCAGGTGCTTGCCACATTTGCCAGGTACAAACCAGCTTTAGAATCGAGGCCTAACACTCGCTTTAAGTACTGCAACAGTAATTATGTCATATTAGCGAGCCTTATCGAAAAGGTGACGGACATGAACTACGACGATTTCATGAAGAAGTACATTTTCGAGCCATTGGGTATGACCAACACTTTTGTCTTTAACCCGGTGTCAGGCTTGCCCGCTCACGCCACGCCTAATTACAGGTATAACTGGAGCAGATGGCCAAATAACTTTGCCGATGGTGTTATGGGAGATAAGGGAATCTATAGTACACCAAGAGACATGTACCGTTGGGACCAGTCCTTTTATAACAATAAACTTCTTAATAATGAGACTATCGAGCTGGCATACGGTCCCTGCTCTTTTGAAAAGCCCGGGATAAAGAATTACGGCCTTGGGTGGAGAATGCTGTGTTATCCCAACGGCAATAAGGTCATATACCACAACGGCTGGTGGCATGGCAACAATACTGCCTTCTATCG
>CAMPJV010000020.1 GCA_946886975.1 uncultured Taibaiella sp.
TGTTTGAAAATAAAAACAGTCCATTTTCCTCGAGTGAACTTAACGCTGAAACAGGTAAGACCATAGTATCTAAAACTGCCCAATCATTTTCAACAAGTGATGCTGATGCCGAGCGCCAACGGTTTTATGGCTATTTTGATGGCCTGGCCTCTGCAAGTGCTTCTCGTGGCCAGGCAGCTAGTCAGGGGATCGCAGGCGTACTCGACAATAAATATCTTGTAAATGAAAAGGGCTTTGAATACGGTCAGTTTATTCAGAAAGGGCTAATCGGAGCTATGATGTTAGACCAGATAAGCAATATTTATCTTGGCTCTGAAAAGCAGAACGCTGATAATGACGCTTTTGTGACCGGCAAGAACTATACGCAGCTTGAGCACCATTGGGATGAAGCATATGGTTACTTAACTCAAAATGAAGTATATCCAAAAGCAGACCCTAATGATGGAACAAAGTTTTTGGAAAGCTATCTTGGCAGTTATGTTCGTCAGGTTAAGGCTCCAAATGGCAATCCATCAGATGTGTATATGGCGTTCCTTAAAGGACGGGCTGCGATAGTAAACAATGATGGCGCGACAAGAAACGCCCAAATAGCCTATATACGCACCGCCCTTGAAAAATCTATTGCTACAATTGCGGTTAGTTATCTGAATAAAACAAAGACCGCCACGAGTGATGGGGCAAAATTCCACGCATTGTCCGAAGGCGCTGGGTTTGTCTACGCGCTACGCTTTGGACATAATGCTAAAATAAATAAGGCTAAGTCGGACCAGCTACTTGATGTACTGACCGGAAAAACCAATGGCTTTTGGTCTCTGACGAATACTGATCTGGAACATGTGAGGAATGAAATTGCTACGGCTTTTGGTATCGACAAAGAAACAGTTGTGAATCATTAAGAGAATATTATTGACACTTGTACAAGCGGCTTTATACTGGCCGCTTTTACCGTTAAAAATAACAGATGCAAAAGGTAGTATTTACAGCGTGTTCCATAATCCTGCTTGCCGCCTTGTTGACAGGCTGCAAGAAAGCAGATGACGGAAATGATGATGATGATAACTTCGACAGGAAAGCATTGCTGACGAACTATGCAGACAATTATGTCGTTCCTGCCTACCAGGACATGGTGCAGAAATTGGATGATTTTAAGGCCGCAGTTGACCAGTTTACGGCCGGCCCGGATGAAGCAAAGCTGGTGACTGCTCAAAACAAGTGGAAAGACGCCTATGTTACCTGGCAAAAGGTAGAGCAACTGGAGTTTGGACCGGCAGAAGACGTTTCCCTAAGAATGTTCATGAATATATATCCTGCATCGGTAACAAGGATTAATAGTAATCTAACCGCCGGGGCATACGATCTGAACGCCTTCGGCAACAAAGATGCACAGGGATTTCCTGCCCTGGACTATCTGTTGAACGGATTAGCAGGAACCAACCAGCTGATTGTGGCATACTATACTACGGACGCACAGGCAACCAACAGGAAACAGTACCTGCAAGACGTAACTGCGCATATGGTAGCGATGATCACCAACGTAAGCAACCAATGGACCAGCTACCGTAACTCATTTATAGAAAACACCGGTACTGATGCCAGCAGCAGTTTTTCTGGACTAGTGAATAGTTACGTTCTCTATTACGAGCGTTATCTAAGGTCGGGTAAGATAGGGCTGCCGGTGGGAGCTATGTCCGGAGTGGCAATGCCTGAGCTAACTGAAGCATACTACACACCGTCATTATCAAAGGAGCTCGCCCTTACCTCACTTGCTGCTGTTAAGGCCTTCTATGAAGGAAAGAGCTACGACAACAGTACTGACGGAAACGGCATGAGAGACTACTTTGCCGCGATAGGCACGAAAGACGAAAGCGGAAAGCTGCTAGCCGATGTAGTGACTGATGAGGTGGACCAGGTAATAACAGGAGTGCAGGGACTGAACGGCACTATAAGAAATGCTGTAAGCACCAACAGACCTGCCGTGCTTGCGATATATGACGAGTTACAGGATGTGGTGCCACTACTAAAGGTGGACATGGTTTCGGCATTTGGCATTTCGATAACCTACGTGGACAACGACGGAGACTAGAGCATAATGAGCAAGCGCATTTCAAATATCTTTTCCAGAGCATACTTGAAGCAGCCGGTGCACAGCGCATCGCTTGCTTTCTTCAGGATCGTTTTCGGGCTGATGCTATTTGGGGGTGTGGTTAGGTTCTGGATGAAAGGCTGGATCGACCAACTATATATTCAACCTAAGTTCTTCTTTCACTACTATGGATTTGAATGGGTACAGCCGTTGGGGAGCTACACCTACCTGTTGTTCATCATTTGTGGTGTGAGCGCATTGTTCTTTGCATTAGGCTTGTGGTACAGGTTCTCGTCGATAGCACTCTTCCTCAGTTTTACCTATATAGAGCTGATGGACAAGACAAACTACCTGAACCACTACTACTTTGTGACGCTTGTGCTTTTCCTGATGATGTGGCTGCCCGCTAATGTGAACCTATCCGTAGACGCCTGGAGAAAATCAAACATTGGTAAACGAACGATACCACGCTGGACAATAGGAAGCATAAGGCTGATGCTTGGCATTGTGTATTTCTATGCAGGACTGGCGAAGCTGAATAGTGACTGGTTACTGGAAGCGATGCCATTAAGATTGTGGCTGCCGGCACAGAATGACATTCCAGTCATAGGTCACTTGTTCAACCATGTGTGGGTGGCATTTGCCTTCAGCTGGTTCGGCGCTATCTATGACCTTAGCATTGCATTCTTTCTGCTGTATAAGAAAACAAGGCCTTATGCATATATAACGGTGATCATCTTCCACGTGATGACCTCCCTGCTGTTTCCGATCGGAATGTTCCCTTACATCATGATCGTGTCCACACTCGTCTTCTTTGACAGCGCCGGCGTAGACAGGCTATTTAAGCGGATACAAGGCAGGTGGAGTACGCTTCCTGTTGCCGGAGGGAACGAACTATACAGGTATCAACTGGCTCCTGAACGAATCACTGCTTCATTGTTCGTAATATTCTTTACCATCCAGTTACTGCTACCATGGCGTTACCTCGTAACTCCGGGAGAACTCTTTTGGACTGAAGAGGGCTATCGCTTCTCGTGGAGAGTAATGCTGATGGAGAAGATGGGGTATGCCCAGTTTGTTGTGAAGGACGGCACTACAGGGAAGAGTATAGCGGTAAACAACAATGATTACCTGACAAAGAACCAGGAGAAGATGATGGCAACGCAAGGAGACTTTATTATACAGTATGCTCACTTTTTGCGGGACCATTATGCGCAACAGGGAATGAAAGGTCCTGAAGTGTATGCAACGATCTATGTGACACTAAACGGCAGGCGCAGCAGGGAGTATGTGAAGACTGACTCAAACCTGGCCAGAGAATACGATTCCTTTGAACACAAGAGCTGGATAAATGACTTCCAGGACAATATTTATGGGCTTTAGAATAATAGTACTGATCACGCTAATGCTTCCATTCCTGTGCCTGGCTCAGGACACCACAAGAAAGCTTAAAGAAGTGGAGGTAAGAGACAGGAAGGAGGGCAACTTCGGCCACCTCTATCAGGTAGACGGAATGAAGATCACCGCGGGTAAGAAATCGGAGGTGATAAAGGTGGAGCTGCTGAACGTGAATAAGGCAACGAACAACACTCGCCAGGTTTATGCAAAGGTTGCTGGCCTTAATATATTCGAAAATGACGGATCGGGACTGCAGCTGAGCATAGGCGGGCGGGGACTGGACCCAAACAGGACCTCAAACTTCAACGTGAGGCAGAATGGCTATGATATAAGTGCAGACGCACTGGGCTATCCGGAAAGCTACTATACCCCACCCGCTGAGGCGCTGAAGAGAATAGAGATCATAAAGGGAGCAGCGAGCCTGCAGTACGGGACTCAGTTTGGAGGTCTCCTGAACTTTGAAATGAAACAGCCGGAAGATGAAACGAAGGCTGTGATGATAGAGAGCCGGCAGACGGTTGGGTCGTTTGGATTCCTTGGATCATATAACAGTATAGGTGGGACTAAGGGGAAAGTTAGCTATTACGCCTATGCCCACTACAAGCGTGGTGATGGCTGGAGACCTAACAGCCGCTTTGAGTCATTTAATGCATATGCCGATGTGCACTATCATCTTAGTAAAAGGCATATGCTGGGGGTCGAGTATACTCACCTGAACTACCTTGCACAACAACCTGGGGGATTGACAGATAATATGTTTGACAAGGATCAAAGGCAGAGTAACAGGGCAAGGAACTGGTTTGCCGTGAACTGGGACCTGATAGACCTGGAATGGGACTATCACATCAGTGATAGGACGAGACTTCAGACAAGGGTGTATGGACTGATCGCCGGAAGGAACGCTGTAGGGTTCAGGCCTAACAGGCCAGACCAGGCAGACAATGGTGAAAAGAGAGACCTTTTGAAGGGGGAATTTAACACCATCACATTAGAGTCCCGGTTTCTGCACAGATACACACTCGGCAAGAAGAATATGACGCTGCTTGCAGGAGTAAGGGCATACAGAGGATATAGTGTGAGCAAGCAGGCGGACGTAAGCAATGGGAATGACGCAAACTTTGACTTTCCTGAGGAGTCGACAGAGATGTTGCACGACTACACTTTCCCTAACGTGAACTTCTCAGCATTTGCAGAACAGATTATCCGGATAAACGACAAGTGGAACATCACGCCGGGAATAAGGGCTGAGTATATAAAGACAGAGGCGACCGGAAGTTATAGAAAGTATGAGACGAATCTCGCGGGAGGATATATATATGATTCTACGAAGACAGAACAGAGAGGCTTGCCGAGGAGCTTTGTCATAGCAGGGATTGGAAGCAGCTACAAGTTTAACCCTAAGCTGGAAGTATATGGCAACATCTCTCAAAATTATCGCTCGGTGACTTTTGACAATATCCGGACAACAAACGCGTCTTTCCGAATAGACCCCAACATAGCTGATGAGAGGGGCTATAGTGCAGACCTGGGACTGAGGGGAGCGCTATATGAGGTGCTTAAGTTCGACGCGAGTCTATTCTATCTGTTTTATGGTAATCGGATAGGAGAATATGATACAAGAGACGAATGGAACCATGTAATACGAAAGCGTACTAATGTGGGTGCGGCAAAAATAACCGGCCTGGAGACCTTCCTAGAACTGGACGTGCTGAAGCTATGGAAGACTGAGCATAAGGACTGGAACACGAGCGTTTATTCTAACCTATCTCTGACAAAGTCTATTTATACAAAGAGCCAAATCGACAAAGTAGTAGGCAATGAGGTTGAGTATGTTCCGTTCGGTAATTGGAGAGCGGGTGTGCAGGCCGAGTTTAAGAAATTTAAATTGACGTATCAGTTCAGCTACCTTGGTGAACAGTATACTGATGCTACCAATGCGGTAGATGGCGGATACAGCGCGGTAGTTGGTAGCGTACCAGCATACTCCTTAATGGATTTGTCATTGGGATATAGCTGGCGCTGGCTGACCGTGGAAGGAAGCGTAAACAACGTGGCTAATGTGAGCTACTTTACCAGAAGAGCTACCGCATATCCTGGCCCTGGTATTATTCCTGGAGAAGGGAGAAGCTTTTACCTGACTGTAGGATTTAAGTCGCTTTAGAGATGGCAGATGGTTAAAAAAGATAAAGGCTGTATTGGTGCAGCCTTTATCTTTTTTGATGCAGTTGCTGTGTTATTTGATAAGCCTCACATAACCGACGTTGTCGTTTGACACGACGCGGACGATATATTGTCCTTTGCTTAGGCGGGCTGTATTTATCTCCGGGTTGTTTTGAGATTGCATTACCAGTTTTCCCTGGGCATCGAAAAGCTCGACTGTGAAATGATTCCAGTTCTGCGGGATGGAAAGCGTAGTGAATTCGCTGGCGGGATTAGGGAATGCTTTTAGCTCCTGGATGGAGGCTGCTACATTAGCTACGCCAAGGCTATGCCTGTAATGATCGCGGAAGCGGACTGCTGACACGGTTTCGTTGCCTCCTGTAACTGTAGTCGTAATCCAGAGGATCGGATAGTGTTCGCCATTGGCAAGCCACTTGTAGTCGACGGTCTTGCGCACGATGGGCATTGTAGTAGTCTGGAACTTGAAGGTGTCCACTTCATCGACAACACTACGAACGCGAAGACAATTTACCGGGGTGGTGAAATGAGGCGTAGTGATGGTGCCCCAACCGTCCACCGTAGTGTGCCTGGTGCCTTCCTGTGAGAAAGAACCTAGTCCGGGAAAGGTGTAGCTAAGTTTGAAGGTAGAGCTATCAACGTCGCTGTAATCCAGAGGGAAGGTGTACCATTCATCTTCGTCACTGTAGGTAATGGGAACAGGGGTGCCTGCAACCTTTGCGGCAAATGCCTCAGCAACGAACCTGGAAGGATTGGATTTAATATTGAAGAAGGTGTAAAGCTCACTTACTGAAATAGGCAGGGCGGAAGCACCAGGCAGGGAATCAGCGACCTTGTAGCCGTAAGCAGTAGGTGAAATGGAGAAATATAAAGGATTGACCACAATGGCCTTCTGATATAGATCAACCGCCTGGCTCACCGGGACAATGGCGCCGAAGTTCCAGGTGACATTAGCGCCATTTGTGGCGATATCAATCGGATCGAGCGGAGAGACGTAACTGTACCGAAGGCTATCACCTACCACGGGCATATCATTTGCCGTGATGGTAATTGGCTGCGCGTGGGCGGCAGCAGCGACAAGAATTGTAATCGAAGTAAGTAAGACCTTTCTCATAAATTGTGTTTGAACGGATCAAAAATAGGTAAAACTATGATGAGTGTAGAAAAGCCTAATATCTTTGTATTAGTGTACCAGCAAAATACAGCTACAGCAAGGCTTTGATGCTATTTTACAATCAAAAATCTACCCCCTTTTGCCGGCATGAGCGCTATAGGGCAGTTACAGGTACACTACAGATACTTCGGTGATACTCCCTGTATACTCTGTATGAACTCCCTACCCTCTCCCGCGAAACTCCCAGACAAGGGTTGATGAAAGCTATACGCTTTTCCATGCAGCACGACCAATATTCATCTGAAATCAGGAACTTTGCTGAAAGTCAGCCGAATGAACTAGTTCGTCTATGCGATTTCCTTATTGGGCACAATTGTTTTCTACATTAAAAGAATGGTAAGTAAATTCAGTTAGAAAATAAGTGCTATGATTCAAGAAGCAATAGACGGTAAAATTCTGCCATTCACTGCTACATTGAAAGACGGAAGGGAAGTGACGATAAGAGAGGCGGTGATACAGGATGCTGCAGATTTTATACGCTGTGTAAAATCGTACATTACCAATAGTGACTTCCAGGTGATGGAGCCGGATGAATTTGCGCCGGACCTTCAGCAAGGGAGAGAATTCATCAAGAACCTGCTGGAAAGTGAAAACTCCCTACTGCTGGTGGCGCTGGAGGATGAGAAGATAATAGGCAATATAGACATTACCGGAGGAAAGCGGAAGCGGCTGAGACATACAGGACTGATAGGAATGGGTATGCTGAAAGACTATCGCTCGAAAGGCCTGGGAACGCTGCTGCTGCAAACGGCCGTGAAGTGGTCGCGGAAGAACCCGATAGTGGAAAAACTATGGCTTCAGATCATTGCGGACAATGCCCCTGCGATCGAGCTTTATAAGAAGATGGGATTCGTGGAGGAAGGAAGGCAAAAGAACTTTATTAAGGTAAGTAATGAAAAATACTCAGATAATATAGTCATGGCGCTGTCATTACGATAGTAATTCACACTCCAGCCTTGACAATGTGAAAACGTGAATTATCTGTTGGTAAATAGACGGCCAAATAAAGTGATAGTTCAGAAAGGTAGTGATACATTCATAATAAGAATCATTTTGTATGGCTACTATCAAGTTGTATTCAGAAGTAACAGTAAATGAAAAGGGAGCAACGGAAGGCTTCTTTAGGATATCGGGTAAGACCCTGATGCGGAGGTTCTTTTCCGTCTTTTTCTTTAACCGTAATTATTGCATACAAAGAAGGATAGCGAAGATCAGGATGGAGGCGTCGCATACGAAACAATGGTGTGCCATGACTGAGCAGGAGCACGTGTCCCATATATACAGAACTATGGCTGAAGAAAAAGCAATAGAGCGGATGCTGAAGCTAATGGACTAACACCACCGCCGATTTACATCAACCCAGAAATGGCTTTATCATTCCTATAAGTGCATCCATATTCACCTGCTCAACAGGATGAGGCGTGGACGGCAACATTCCCATCTGGCCTCCGGCTAAAGACTTATAAACTTCCATTGTCTCTTCCAGCGTAATCATTTTATCCCGGTCGCCCAACAGGACCAGGCATGGAGTGAGTATCTGTTTGTAATCATCGGGCTTCAGAGGATTGTCATTACCCATAGCTTCGAGCATGTTGCCGGTCTTTGAAAGGACCTCTTTCCAATCGTTGGGCGCGTGCCGCTTGCTTAAAGTTTCAGCGAAGTTGGGAAGCTTAGCCGCCAGCTTTTCAGCGTTAATCATCTGGAGCTCTTTTGCAGCAATGGAAGGATCCCAGTGGAACTTGGTAGCTAAGGTAATTATTCTATCGACCTTAGCGGGATAATAGCGAGCGAGATACATGGCGACGTAACCACCCATGCTATAGCCGAAGATGCTGACCTTGTCCAGTTTCTGCTGCTCTATGAACTGAAGTGTCTCCTCTGCGAAGATTTTTATAGAAAAAAGATCTGCGGGAAAGGCCCTGCCTCCGTGGCCGGAAAAATCCAGTAGATGGACGTTGTAAGCCGCACTAAGGCGTTGTGCAAGAGGCTGTAATTGCTCTGAGGACCCGATAGCTCCGTGCAACAGAATGAGGTTTTGCATGGAGTGAAGATAAAGTGAACGGGGGAATTGGAATGATTCTTTCGCCTCTAATTACCTTTAAGAATATAACAGCGTCCAATGAAAACCAGATACAGTCTTATAACAGCTTTGCTTGTAAGTGCAGGCATATTGAACGGCAGCTGCCAAAACAAGGCATTGAAGAAAACTGACGATCCAGTACTGAAGGACATTCAGCTCCCTAAAGGATTCAGTATCAGCATCTATGCAAATGACGTGCAGAACGCACGCTCACTGGCCCTGGGAGATAAGGGGACTGTGTTTGTAGGGAACAGAAGCGGAGACAAAGTGTATGGACTGGTGGATGAAAACAATGACGGTAAAGCGGACAAAAAGTACGTGGTGGCAAAGAACATGAATTCACCCAATGGCGTCGCCTTCAGGGATGGAGCACTGTTTATTGCCGAAATAGACAAAATATGGCGGATAGACAATATCGAAAGCAACCTGGCCAACCCACCCGCTCCGGTGCTAGTGAGCGACAAGTATCCGAACAATGGCCACCATGGCTGGAAGTACATAGCATTTGGTCCGGACGGGAAGCTGTACGTGCCAGTGGGTGCCCCATGCAATATCTGTAATGAAGAAGAGAATGATCCGAGATTTGCATCCATTACACGCATGAATGCTGATGGGTCAGGGCTTGAAATATACGCTAAGGGAATCAGGAATACGGTGGGCTTTGACTGGCACCCAGAGACAAAGGAACTGTGGTTTACTGAAAACGGAAGAGACAATATGGGCGATAACGTTCCGCCGGATGAGCTTAATATAGCTGCTAAGGCAGGCATGCACTTTGGCTATCCTTTTTGTCATGGAGGAAACCTAAAGGACCCGAAGTTTGGCGATACCAAGCCGTGCAATGAGTTTACCCCACCGGTTGTCAATCTTGACCCACACGTAGCTGCATTAGGAATGAAGTTCTATAGAGGTAATGTGTTCCCGGCAGAATACAGGAGCCAGGTGTTTATTGCAGAACATGGATCATGGAACAGAACGGAGCCTATAGGTTATAGAATAATGCTCGTGCGCAAGAGTGGCGGATCATACACGTATACTCCCTTTGCGACCGGCTGGCTAAAGAATGGCAAGGCGTGGGGCAGACCGGTGGATATACTGGAACTGAAGGATGGTTCTTTACTGGTTTCCGATGATTTTGCAAATGCGGTTTATAGGATCAGCTATAGTCAGTAAATAGTCGCTAGTAGATAGTCCTTTGTTCCGCAGTAGTTCGTTTTATGTTATTGGTAGCTGGAGGATTCACTGCGGGAGGCGCTTCTGACTTTACGTTCGATGATATCTTCGTAGTGAGACATTTCTCCAGGTTTGGGTTCGTAGCCTTTGCGGGTCTTTTCCAGGAAGGAATATGCCCAATGCATGTCGTTGTCAAAGCTTCGTCCACCGGTTTTATGATAGACGTTGCGGTAACGCTTCTTTTCTGAATGGGTTGGATTGTAGCCATAGATCGTGACCCTTCTCTGGAAGGAGCGAGCCCACTCTACGTCTGCAGCTGTTACTGGTGCTGCATCTATTGATTCGTCTTCTTTGGTATCATCCTTCTTCGCTATTGGCTGCCATTTTTGCTTTTTGTCGGTATATACCATGGTCGCCTTATTTGCTTTAGGTTGGGACTTAACCGTGACAGGCTGCGTCTTCTTCGATATGGCGGGCTTCTCTGCTTTGGCAGCTTGCTTCTGAGCAACCTGTGCTGGCGCTTTGCTCTTAGCTACAGCAACTGGTTTGGCTGCCTTGGGTGGTGTGGCGGCTACCTGCTTAGTTGTGGCTGGTGCTGCGATCTTAGCGGCCGGAAGCTTTGAATTCTTAGCTACAGGTTGAGGATGAGAGGGCACAAGCTTCTTTACCACAGCCTTAGGAGTGGCGGCTGGTTTGGAAGCCTGCTTAGTTGCGTTCTTATTATCCGTCTTTGCGATGGTACGTGCAGGCTGAGGCTTTTGAGCGACTGGAGGAGCTGGCTTTACAGCTTGCTTCGCAGAAGCGGGAAGAGTAGCTGGTTTGCCGGCAATTTTTGCCTTGTTATCCTTCTTATCCTGCTTTTTGGTAGCAGCAGTCCCATTCTTACCAGTGGACTTTATCACTGCGTTCCCTTTACCCTTAAGACGGGACATGACGGAGGAGTCTACATGGACCACTGAGTTCTCAGGACCCTTGAACCCTTCCATGGCAACTTTGTAGTTGTTGAAGTCTACAAGCTTGCGGGAATAGGCAGCCTCGAGGTTGGAAGATTTATAGATGCTGAATACGAGCAGGAAACTGGCAAGCACTACCATAACAATGCCTGGTGTAGTTGACTTTAGGTGATGCCGTACTTTTTCCTTTACTTCTGAAATGTCATATGCTCTTTCTATGCCACGCATTATGATAATGATTCCTACGAGAAGCAGAAAGAAGCTGAAGAAGCTAAGGAAAAAGACCCTTGCGGAGGATTGATGCAATGAAGTGATCTTACCAAGATCGCCGACGGCCAAACCCGCCTGCTTTGCCTGCACCATATTTTCCTTCAGATCAGTAGTAAGACCGATCTGCTTAACCAGGAAAATAACGGCAAAGACAACAATAACGGCCATTACCACATAGGTAATAATTCTCTCAATTCCTCTTAACATGGTGTAGTGCTTTGTTATGTTTGCTGACCCCTTGAGCGACAAAAGCGTGGGCTCTTGTACGATACACGAGGCAAGTCATACGTGCAATTTACAAATGTGATTGCTTATCGGCCACTGATGAGGCGCCCGAGAAGCAATATTTTTCGCAATAAAGATAAAACAATCCGTCTATTAACAATCAATTAACAAAATTAGGAACTGCTTTTGGTCTAATAAGGTTAGCAACAGGTTTCAATTCGAAACGACTAAGCATAAACAACTAGAAATGAGAAACATCTTTAAGGGAATGATCACTGCTACCCTACTCGGCCTCCTGCTAACAGGACTGGGTGCACACGAGGCAAAGGCTCAGCCTGGCGTGTCAGTGTCGTTCCAACTATTTTACGACGAGCTTTCCCCTTACGGGCAGTGGATAGAAGACCCGAGCTACGGGTATGTCTGGGCTCCCGAGGTGGATAATAACTTCCGACCATATTACTCTGGCGGACGCTGGGCAATGACCGAATATGGTAACACCTGGGTGTCTGACTATGACTGGGGCTGGGCCCCCTTCCACTATGGGCGGTGGACATATGACACCTTTTATGGCTGGATCTGGATACCAGGTGATCAGTGGGGACCTGCGTGGGTAGACTGGCGCTCCGGCGGTGGCTACTATGGATGGGCACCTCTTGGTCCGAGTATTTCGATAAGCTCCGGCTGGTATGCGCCGAATGACTGGTGGATATTTATTCCAAGTCAGCATATCTACAGTCCTAACTATTACTCATACTGGCGCGGGCCCGGGTATAATACGACTTACATCAACCAAACAACGATCATTAATAACTACTATGACAACAGGTACGTATATGGTCCGAGGAGGAATGACATTGAAAGGTACACCGGGAAAAGGGTGAATATCTACAACATTCGTAACGAACGCCGACCCTCAAGAACCTCCATAAGAGGGAATGATGTAGCCTTGTACAGGCCGCAGGTGAACAGGGCATCGTCGAGAAGAGAGGCGCCAAGGAATGCAGTGCGCGCAGACAGACCCATCGTTGAACGAAGCCTGGACAGGAACGCTCAGAACCGCATCTCTGACCGTGGCCGTACGGTGAGCCCGGCACAAAACAGGGAAGCAAGGCCACAAATGAGAGACCGGCAGATGAATGACGCAGGGCGCGAAAACGTATACCAGCGTCGTTCTGAAATGGACAGACAAAGGATGCCGGCCGAAAATAACCGGCGCCAGCAGATGGACAGGCAAAGAGCTGAGCAGCAGAACACGCAGCGTCAGCAGATGGAAAGAAGCCGTAGCACTGAAAGAGAAAACATGCAGCGTCAACAAATGGACAGGCAGAGAGCAGAGCAGCAGAACACTCGGCGTGAGCAGATGGATAGGCAAAGAACAGAACAGCAGAATATGCAGCGTCAGCAGATGGACAGACAAAGAACTGAACAGCAGAACATGCGACGTGAGCAGATGGAAAGACAGAGAGCTGAACAGCAGAACATGCAGCGTCAGCAAATGGAGCGGCAGAGAGCAGAGCAGCAAAACACGCGACGCCAGCAGATGGAGCGGCAGAGAGCCGAACAGCAGAACATGCAGCGTCAACAGATGGACAGGCAGAGAGCTGAACAGCAAAACATGCAGCGTCAGCAGATGGAGCGAGGACGACAGGAGCAAATGCAGCGCAGGCAAATGGAACAAAGGAGCGCACCAGCACAAAGAGAATGGCGTCGTCCGGAGCCGCAAATGGCAAGGCCAGAGCCACAGAGAATGGAAAGAGCACAACCTCAGCGTATAGAACGTGCTGCACCTCAACAAGACAGGGGCAGTCGCTTTGAAGGCGGGAACCGTGGAAGAAGATAGATTGGTAATGTGATGATTGGTAAGAGGCCTCCGGTGGAGGCCTTTTTCGTTTTTAGTAGAGAATGTAGATGTATGCCGCGTAAGGGATCGACTGGTGAATGGGAAGTTAATGACAGCCATTACAACCCTGTTTCTTACCTGGACCGATTGCTGAAAAGGCTTTAAGTCCTATATTTGGACTACTAAATACTCAACGACCGAGTCATAAGGAGAGGAAGGAGCAATAAAACCCAACTTATGGCATACGCTGGTCAGATTATTACACACCCGAACCTGGGTGTTACAATGAAATTCATCAAAACACACCAGGAGACAAATGGTGTGGGCTGGGAAGTAGAATACACGATTGAGGCAGGAAAGAACAAGCGGACACCTCTTCATACACATCTCCATTCGGACGAGTGGTTCCAGGTAATATCAGGACGAGGGAAGTACTGGCTGGATGGCAAAGAACGAAAATGCAAGCCGGGCGACGAGGTGTACCTACCGGCTGGCCAACCACACATACATCCATGGAATAACACTTACGACCCGCTGGTGATGCGGAACATCATGCTCGTCAATGAGCCGGCTAAGGCGGACGCGCAGGAGATCAGGAAGATGGAGGAGTATGTGGAGCACTGGTTTCATCTTGCGTGCAGGGGGCTTGTGAAAGAGAATGGTAATCCGTACCTCCTACAATCTGCTGTTTTCCTTAAGGCTATTGGCAACCAGATCAAGCTGGCGAAGATCCCTACGATAGTTCAGAACGCCATTGTTACTCCCCTGGCCCTTACAGGAAAGCTTCTGGGGTATAAGCGGAGCTACTACGAATAGGAGCGATTACCACACGAGCGCAGACGCGCCGAGGATGGCTGCATCAGAATCCTGAAGGGAGGAGTGAAGGAATGAAATCTTGTTCTTGAAGACCCTGAGGAGGTTCTCTTCCATATAACGTCTTGTTGGCTCCATAATGAGCGGACCGGACTTTGCAAGACCTCCGAAGAACACTATGGCTTCGGGCGAAGTGATAGCTACTGCATCGGCAAGAGTCTGACCTAATATCTTTCCGGTGAAGTCAAAGAGCTCGAGGGCGAACTTGTCGCCTTTTTCCGCAGCGAGATGTATGTCATGGGAGGTGAGCGGGCCTTCATGTGCCCTTAGGACAGTCTCATCATCTCGGTCAGCAAGCCATTCCTTTGCAGTCCTCACTATGCCTGTAGCAGAAGAATAGGTCTCAAGACAACCATTCCTTCCGCAGCCACACTTCCTGCCGCCTCTCACGGCAATAATGTGACCAAACTCCCCGGCAAAGCCATCGTGGCCGTAGATCAGCTGTCCGTTGGCAATGAAGCCACTACCGACGCCTGTACCAAGCGTGATCATGATGAAGTCCTTCATTCCCTTTGCCACACCATACATCATCTCACCAAGGGCAGCGGCATTCGCATCGTTGGTGATGGTGACCTTATGACCAAAGGCATCAGCCAGTAGCCGGGCGAGCGGAATAACCCCTTCCCAAGGCAGGTTGGCGGCGTAGGCTATCTCCCCGGTATAGTAGTTTGCGTTAGGCGCCCCTACCCCGATGCCGCTAATGTTTTGTGGGCCCACTTTGCTGAGCAGGGGTTGGATGTTGTTAGTAAGCGCCGTTATAAAATCATGCACTGTGTGGTGTCCGTTCGTGGACATTTTACCCTTGTCAACCAACTGTCCCCTGCGGTCTACTATACCAAAAGAAGTGTTAGTGCCACCTATATCTATTCCCAATGCGAGCGAGCCTGAAACCATAACTGTGCTGTTTGCTTAAAAAATGTAAATTAGTGCTTTAGCCTAAAATAACAGCATGACTCAAGAACCAAAGAGAGGTAGCTCAGCCATAATTCTGATAGGTATATTGTTCTTCATCTTCGGATTCATTACATGGGCTAACAGCCAACTCATCCCCTACTTTAAGATAGCTTGCGAACTAACAGATACCCAGTCGTACCTGGTGGCTACTGCATTCTTTGCGGCTTACTTCTTTATGGCTATACCATCGTCTATGGTGCTGAAGGCAACTGGCTTTAAGAAGGGCATGTCTTTGGGACTGGTAGTGATGGCAGTGGGTGCTCTTATATTCATACCGGCGGCGCAGACCAGGAACTACTCATTCTTTCTAACAGGTCTGTTTATTATTGGGACGGGGCTGGCGCTATTGCAAACAGCCTCTAATCCATACGTTACCGTGCTTGGCCCTATAGAAAGCGCAGCAAAGCGGATCAGCATAATGGGTATATGCAATAAGATTGCCGGTATCCTTGCGGTTTACATATTAGGGAGCATTACACTGAGCAATGCAGACGAGGTGAAGGCAAAGCTGCTGACATTGGGGCCGAGGGAAAAGGCTGCAGAGCTGGATATGCTGGCCTCCAGAGTGATAGGACCATACATTATCATTGCCGTTTCGCTTATACTGCTTGCAATAGTGTTTTACTTCATACACCTGCCAGAGGTAAAAGAAGAGGAGGACGCAGAAATGAAGGCAGAGATCGGGAGGACGACTGTGTGGCAGCATACTTACCTGCTGCTGGGCGCTCTTGCTATCTTCTTCTATGTGGGCGTGGAAGTGATCAGCTATGATACGTTTGCCAGCTTTGGGGAACACCTGGGCTACCCTCTTGCGACAGCGAAGA
>CAMPJV010000021.1 GCA_946886975.1 uncultured Taibaiella sp.
TTAGGAAGCACAAAGAACCGGAAAGCTTACCGCTTTGGTTACAAAACTGAATGATGGAGTAGAGATCCACTTGGATGACGAAATAGAAAGAATATATACGGAATGCAATACAATGGAAGAGTGGACTGTGAAGATTAAGGATGATGATGTCAATGTTACCCCTAAACATTCCCAAACCATGCGTTTCACAAATCATGTCCTTACCGTGTCTGCCAGCCCTGAGTTGGCGTCAGGACAGACACTGGAATATGACTGGACAACCGCCGGTTCCTATGGGTTATTGAAGAGTGGTACTTCAGAGGGTACCAGCTTCACAACAACGGGTAAGAACATTACCTACTATGGCAAGGATGCCCCTGGCGATGACAATATTGAGAAAGTGATCGTTTCAGCCTACATTAAGACTGGGACTTCACGTGAGTTCTATGGCAGTGACACGGCCACCATCAACGTAAAGAAAGTGAAGATCGTTATGACGCCGAATGGTGCAACGCTCGCCCCCGTTAAGGGGATCAGGTCTATAAAGCTCAGACTTCTTAATGCGGACGGAACAAATCCAATCATTAACAACAGCAGTGTGGAGTATAAGGTAGAATGGTCCACTGCTGGTAGCTATGGTCATTTTACCAACAACACAACCATGATCACCACGTCTACAAACGAGATGGTATACACCGCCACGGACGAAGATGTGCCTTCAGCCATGGAGAACATAACCGCAAATGTATATTTCAAATTGTCATCTACCGGCTGGATGCTGAGAGAAACTGTAAAAGGCACGGTGAAGGTCGTCAACGACACTAAGAAGGTTATTTCTTACGGCTCATCACAGAGTGTTCACAAAGACGCGAATAACTGGTGCTATGTTGGTTGTATAATAAGGATACCAGACGAACCAAATGCAATATCCTATGCAGTAACAAATGCGGCCACTGGTGCAAGTCTCGCTTCATGGAATGTGACTGGGACGGAAGCCAGGTGGCATGGCGATGGTCCTGGTTTTAACGATTCCGATGTTCCCTCCGGCTATGTGGTAGGGGTTAATGGTTCATTTACGTGGGGCGGGTCGTTAAATCCGAATGTGCCTCAGACGTCGCACGGTGCTCAGCCAACTTGCGGAGGTACCTACCAGATAACGGTCACTGTGTCTCAATAGAAAGAGTTAAGCTTAAAAGATTGTTTCCTTGAATTATTAATCATAAAAGATCTGAAATGAAGCATATAATATTAATCATTGCAGCGGCTTGTTCTGTTGGCAATGCCTGCGCTCAGAGTTTGCAATGGGCTTATACATGGGGTATCGCGGGAAAGGCGAGTAGGGCACTTGCTGTAACAACAGATGCTGCAGGTTACGTATACACTGCGGGGACTTTCAAAGGAGAGCTTGACTTCAATCCCGGCAATGATTCTGATAAGATTGCGTCTGCAACATACAGTGATGCATACATTCTTAAAATGGATCCCGCAGGCAATTACGTGAAAACCTACGTTTTTGGAAGATCCAGCAATTCTTATGCAGTCGCTGGTGCCATAAAGTTCGATGCCTCCGGCAACCTCTATACTGCAGGGTACTTTACAGGCAATAATGTAGACTTTGACCCGGATACTTCAGAATTCAAGCTCAATGATATCGGAAGCGGCAATAATGCTTTCCTGATGAAAATGGACGCAGCTGGGAGGTTTCTGTGGGTAAAGAGTTGGGATTATAATAGAAATGCTGGCGGTGCTAACAATACTTTTGAAGAAGGTCCTGCAATGGCATTAGATGGGACGGGTAATATCTATTGTGCCGGACATTTTTTAGGAACGGTGGATTTTGATCCTGATACCAGCTCATTTAAAATGACTGCTTTACAGAGCGATGGTTATATCTCCAAACTGGACGCAAGTGGAAATTTCTTATGGGCAAAGCAGATCGTCGCCGATACAACTCAAAGCAAATCTGTTGTTGTGAAATCAGTATCTGTTGATGCTTCTGGAAATGTGTTTGTCGGCGGTCATTTTATCGGTACGGCAGATTTCAATCCTGATACCACCGTGTCCTATCCTCTTACTGCAGCGTCGCAACAAGGTTTTATTGTGAAGCTGGACGCGTCTGGAAATTTCCTTTGGGCAAAGAAGATGGGTAAGGACGCGGCAAATCCTATTTTCAACTATAATACAACCAATTCGGTGCTTGCCGACGGGGCTGGTAATGTGTATGTCACCGGTAGTTTTATGGAGGATGTCAGCTTCGGATCTGTCCAGTTGACTTCAGCAGGCATTTCAGATATGTTTGTCGCTAAGCTGGATGCTTCGGGAAACTACCCTTTGGGCGCAATCTGCAGGGTCTTTTTACGATGGCGAATACGGATATCGGCTAGCGCTTGATGGGTCAGGCAATTTATTGGTCACCGGAAACTACCATAGCACTGTAAACTTTGGCGGAACGTCCATTAGCACAAATGGCGATGCAGACATCTTTATCTTAAAACTTACACCACAGGGAAATCTGCTTTGGGTAAAAGGTTTCGGAGGTTCGGAATTTTATGAGCGTATCCAATCAATTGCAATTCATGGTAATCATCTATACACAGCGGGTCGAATGATAGGAACGGTAAAATTTGATCCGAACGGAAATTATAACCTCACAGCTGGCTCTTCTAATAAGTATTACCCTAATTTCTTTATACAGAAGATGAGCCAGTGGCCCACCGGGCTTTCCGATCCGTCAGGTAAACTTGATGCTGTGATCTACCCAAATCCTGCCACTGACCAGTTCACTGTTGACCTTTCCGGCACAGGAGTTACGGATGCAGTTATCACCTTGTTCGACATGCAGGGTAGAAAGATGGCGGAAACAAGGACGGACAAGTCCAATGCCACTATCAATATAGTCAGCTTACCTAAGGGGATTTACACTGTGAAAGTGCAGTCACCTCGCGGGTCTGGAATAAAGAAGCTTGTAATTAATTAAGATTTAGCAGTTTTCACGTCTTTATTGATCGCAAAAAAGAGGGCTGGCCTATTCTTAGGCTGGCTTTTTTGTACGTGAA
This sequence comes from uncultured Taibaiella sp., assembly GCA_946886975.1. The sequence continues at coordinate 3,036 of CAMPJV010000021.1, forward strand.
TTTTGACTTATAGTCTCACATCGGAATTGCTTAAGCCCCAACCGGGAATGCTGAAATGGAGACAAGAATAATATTTTGCATAAATTAGAGAATCATTTAGAACTGTTTTTATGAAGAAGGTTACAGGGATCGGCGGCGTATTTTTTAAAAGCAAAGATGCTGCGGCACTGAATGAATGGTATGCAAAGAACCTGGGTTTAGAGGTTTCAAAATACGGAACCACCTTTCATTGGAGGGACAAGGATAATCCCGAGATAGAGGGCGTCACTGTATGGAATCCCTTTCCTGACACCACAAAATACTTCGACCCTTCCGAGAAGGATTTCATGATCAACTACCGGGTGGAAGACCTGGAAAGTCTGGTCGCAGAGCTGAAACGTGATGGGGTGACCATTGTAGACGAAATCACAACATACGACTACGGAAAGTTCGTCCACATTCTTGATCCTGAAGGCAACGCCATCGAGCTTTGGGAGCCTCTTGGTAGTGCCGCGACTTTTTCCTGATTGGAGTTAAAGAAGGTTCCTCCTAAAAATGAGTTTGATATATGGACAATAGCAGGATATACAAGTTGTCGTTTGCTGGTGTGTACCCGATGTACATAAAGAAGGTGGAGAGAAAGGGGAGAACTAAGCAGGAGGTAGATGAGGTTATTTTTTGGCTCACTGGCTACGATGAACAGGGATTGCAGCAGCAGATTGATAGGAAAACTGACTTTGAAACCTTCTTTGCGGAGGCGCCGGCACTCAATCCGAATGCCTCAAAGATCACAGGTGTTATCTGCGGAATCCGGGTGGAGGAAATAGAAGATGAGCTCGTGCAAAAAGTTCGTTACTTAGACAAGCTGATTGATGAAGTGGCAAAGGGTAGAGCAATGGAGAAGATACTCAGGAAGTAAGGACATTAGGCGATAGCCGGAGCTTCACGAACGAATGTTAGTAGAACAGCCCCAGCAATCCACCATAAACAATGTGCGCCACCATGGTCATTATGGGAGTGCCCTTTCCATAATTTAAAGCAAAGAACCCCGGCGGCTGCAGCTGCCTTGTAGGTGTCGGCCCCTGGTACGGATGTGCCATCCTTGGATGAAAGGCTGCTAATACATTTAACCCTGCCGACAATACGAAAGCGCCATGTATCGCTCCCCCAAGCATTCCATACCACCAGTGCCTGGTTTCCAGGCTTTCCAATATGGCGGCGTATAAGAAGGCAAACACAAGCCCGATAACTATATGTAGAAGCAGGCCGTAAAATGGGGCTTTGTTTCTGTTTGCTGTAAGCATCGTCCCCAGTAGGAACGGAATATCTATCCTCGAAATACCAAGCGGTTTAGATACCGCCAGTAAAATGGTAAGCACTATGGTCGCTACAAATCCCCAGAGTAATACGTTTTCTATATCCATGGTCATTCCTTTATCACCAAGCCTTCATTGATCGACAGCGCTGCATTGATCAGCCCGATATGCGAAAAGGCCTGCGGATAGTTGCCCAGCCATTCCATTGTTGCGGGGTCTATCTCTTCCGACAACAGCATGGTGGCGGGAGCTGATTGAATAGTGTGGTCAAACAGTTTAATCGCTTCGTCGATCCTGCCGGTCTTCGCAAAGTTTTCTATAAGCCAGAAATTACCTACTATGAATGCGCCCTCGTTTCCCGGCAGCCCGTCATCAGTCCCAAGATAGCGATATACGAATCCATTCCTGCATAGCTTGTCAACGACAAGTTCTATTGTTGATAGCATCCGCGCGGAGTTAGGATCGCAATATCCCACCAGCGACAAAGTCAGCAAGGCTGTTCCCGGGTCATTGTGCTCAAAATCATTTACGTAGGACTGTACTTCTTCCTTATATCCATTGGCCTCTACCGCATTGGCGATGTGTTGCTTTGTCTGTTCAAAGTAACCTAGTGGAGCGTCTTCCCAGCCATACTTTTTACAAAGTCTGATGAGTCTGTCCAGCCCCACCCATGCCATTACTTTTGAGTGGGTATGGTGTACCCGTGCCGATCTTATCTCCCATATCCCATCATCCTTTTCTTTCCAGGTTTCGCAGATGGTCTTCCCCAGGCCTATGATAAATCTGCGGGTGGCGTCATCAAAGTTGTCAACGATCTTGGCGTAGGTATTCACTGCGTCCAGTACTTCTCCATACACATCCAGTTGAAACTGGCTGTGCGCTGCATTGCCCGTCCTTACTGGTCTGGAGCCTTTATAGCCGTCTAACCAAGGCAGCTTCTTCTCTTTAAGTTCAGCCAGGCCAAAAACATTATACATTACCTGCAGTCTTGGCCGTGTCAGCCTTGTTGCATGAAGCACCCAGCTCATGTATGCATGCGCTTCCTCATAGTATCCCAGTTTTATCAGCGCTCTTACGGTGAAGGATGCGTCTCTCAGCCAGCAGTACCGGTAGTCCCAGTTGCGCACTCCTCCTGTATCTTCTGGCAAAGAGCAGCTGGGTGCCGCTACGATAGCGCCGGAAGGGGCATGGGTCATTAGCTTCAGGGCTAGCGCGCTGCGCAGGACTTCCTCTTTATACATGCCGTCATATTTACACTTCGCCGCCCAGTTTCTCCAGTATTCCACCGTTTGGCGCAGCCGTTTTGACGCCGTAGTTGCGATCTCTGGCAAGATAGCCGGATGCTGTGTAGAGCAGCTCAGACTGAAGATTTCCCGGTCACCTTCTTTTATTTCGAACGTGGCTTCAGCAGTTTCGTTCGCATGGTCAGGGGTTAGCTCCGGGAGCGTGCATTGAAGCACACAAATGTTTTCCCTGTCATAAAAGTGGAGCCCCAGCTTTTTATAGTTCTTCAGCTTTGCGCGCCTCTTACCGTAGTACATGGTCGGGCGGTAGTCCAGTTTCATTTTCATGCTGCCGGATAACCCTTCTACTATTCTCAGTATTTCATGGTCGGGAAATAGTTCAGCCAGTTTATCCCGTTCTTCCATCGCCACAAAGAAGTCGGTTATCCTCACCACTCCTTCTTCCGTTTCAAATGTGGTCTCTAATACATTGGTATGGGATAGGTATTTCTGCGATGCCGAGAATTTCCCTGCAGGGTGCAGTGAAAAGGTCCCGCCGCGTTCAGTATCAAGGATTGCTGAAAATATGGCTGGAGAATGGAATTCAGGAATGCAGCACCAGTCAATGGAACCATATTTGGAGACTAAGGCAGCCGACCGGCAGTTTCCTATGAGGCCATAATCCGATATCCGTGCAAATTCACTCATCTTTCTATTAGACGCTTAGCTCATCTGGATGATACAAAACTTTAAAAATAGTCATGCCATCCAACCTCTCTTTCCTCATTGCTGGTTGTTGACTGCCCGGATGCCGCGTTCTATAAGTTGTTTTACTGCATGCAGATAACAATCGTGAGTCTTGTCCGCGCCATGGTCAGAATCGCGCATAGCTAAAGGCAACAGGCCCATATAGTGTGTCCTTGCATTTGTGCTGCTAACGTAGTCGCGCTTGGACGCGTTTACGCCTTTGGTAGTTTGCGTCTATCCTCTGCTATTGTCGCGAAACCACCTGTAGCCATGGCCTTCAAGTATAATGGTGTGTCTGCCTTTCTTGTCCACCACACTTTCTATATTGCTCATGAGGTCTATGAGTCTTCCCGCCTTAGTCTTTTTCTCTGTTATCACCAGTTCCTCTGCTTTGTCGCTGAAGTTATGCCAGATGAACAGCGACCTTCCATTCCAGCTATAGCGCATACCCAGTATGCTGTCAAAGCCTGTTTCCAGTAGTTCCCAGTCGCCATAGCCTATTTCCGGACATTCTTTTCTCAGGCGTATAAGTGCTGCCGTCCAGTTCAGCAATGATCCCATGTCTCTCCGCTGCGCCTCCACGTTTATGTGCTCGTAGGCATAGTAGCCTTTATCGATCACCGGGTGCACCAGCTTTTCCGCTTCCGAAAAGCCTGCCTGGTATTCTGCTGTCCATTGCATAGGGGTGCGTACAGCGTCGCGTTCTTTCAGGTCCAGGTCGTCTCCCATGCCTATCTCATCTCCATAGCGTATCACAGGTGTGCCCGGAAGGGAGAACATCAGGCTGTACGCCAGCTCCGTCTGCTGCCGGTTACCTAGCATAGAGGAAAGCCGCCTGCGTATACCGCGATTATATAGTTGCATATTCTTCTCCGGCCCAAAGCGTGAAAAGACTAGCTGGCGTTCTTCCTCTTTTAGTCTGCCAAGGTCCAGCTCATCGTGGTTACGCAGGAAGTTCGCCCACTGGCTTGGGGCAGGAATGTCTCTCGTGGCTTCAAGCGCAGCTTTCAGCGGTTTGGTGTCCCCGCTTGCCAGTGCGTAGAAGCTATACTGGTTCACAAAGAAGTTAAACATCAGGTGGATGCCTTCTCCATGTTCACCGAAGTAGTTAATGGTCTCCGCAGGCAATACGTTGGCCTCGCCGAGTAACACGGCATCGCCGCGTTGCCATTGCAGCAGGCTGCGCATCTCTTTCAGGTAGTCGAAGTTCATTTTCGGTTTCTTCTTGCCCGCTGCCGGCGACTCAAGTATAAAGGGCACCGCATCTACCCTGAAGCCTGCCACCCCCAGTTGTATCCAGTAGCCTATGATGCGATTAATTTCACTCCTCACCTCCGGGTTGTCAGTATTCAGGTCCGGCATGAATTCGTAAAACCTGTGGAAGTAATAGCTCCGCGATAGTTTATCAAACGTCCATGTACTTTTCTGCACTCCCGGAAACACCATCCCTTGGTTCCAGTCAGAGGGCCGTTTCTCTTCCCACACATACCAGTTTCTTCTCGGGTTGTCTCGCGAGGAGCGTGATTCCTTAAACCATGGATGTTCCTCCGAGGTGTGGTTCACTACAAGGTCTATGATCACCTTGAAGCCAAGTTGCTTTGCCTTGCGCATGAACTCGACAAACTCCCCGCTTGTACCATGCCGGGGGTCTACTCCGTAATAGTCCTTTATATCGTAGCCATTGTCCCTGTTTGGCGTCGGTTGAAATGGCGCCAGCCATATAGTGTCTACTCCTAACCCATGCAGGTAGTCAAGCCTGCTGCAAAGACCGGTGAAGTCACCTGTGCCGTCGGCGTTACCATCCATAAATGTTTCAAGGTCAAGGCTATATATCACTGCGTTTTTATACCATAGGTGCTCCGTCATGCTTCAGCGATCTTTTATATCATTCGTATAAAACAATGCCAGAGGAGGGAGCACGTCGCAGCATGGTTACCCGTCACGCGAAGGTCGGTCTTGCCGTGTCAGCCTTTGCCTCACATGCATATCCTGTGTATGTGAGCCCCCTTCCTTGTCTTCCTTTCGGTTTCTCCGCTCGCCGCCGTTTGTTTCCCTCACTTTAGGAGGCTTCTCCACTAGTTTAGTTGTCGCTGACACCACCTGCTTACCCGGCTTAACAGTGCCTAATAGTAGCTTTATATACGGGGTAAATACGGGGTATATACGGGGTAAATACGGAGTAAGTGTGCAGTATCATGCCTTAAACCCTGAATGAACGTACCAGTTGCCCACTAGTACCCGGCGCTCATCCCATCCCTTTGCTTCCGTACCGACGCGCTTCTCATCGTAGCACCCTCAGATACTCCTCTATATACTTTTGCTTGTCTTTCTGTTTGTACTGCACGATAAACCTTGGGTGGTCAAGTGGAATGATCTTTTCAAAGAAGCCTTTAGCTTTATTGAGCTCCTTAAGGAACCGGTAGTTCGTTCCTCTGCCAATACAATAGCATACGTCTCTTGAACCGCTTATCCGCTGCTGCTCCCTGATATTCCATTCTATCACCGGAAGTATTGCTGCTATCAGTTCCTTGCTGTCGTAGTAGTTGTAGTTCTTATGACTTCCCGCTGAATCAACTGACGTAAACCCAAGTGGGCAGACTGAATGGATGTAAACCTTGGAGTAGAATGCCTCCTCGCCTCCATATGACTCAATTACTTCATACACAAATGCTGATGAGGGCTCATGGAGCAGGGGCCCGTTGTAAGGGATCTTGCAGTTGTCTATCAGTCTTTTAGGGTCTGTAAATGGTATGCCCGTCGTGCCTGCACCAAATCGCCCGGGATTGATTCCAAGAATGAGTTTCCGTTCATGGATATCGTCGTAATACTTCTTGTAGAATAACTCCGAAACCCGCCTTGCCTCCGGATTGTCTTTGAACGGGTTCAGCACATTGATCCCATTCGGCATCACCATGTCGTCGAAGTCGAGATGGCTGTTAAACGCGATTACTTTGTCTGCAATGGTTTCCATATTACCCCTTTCAGAAGTATCGACACCCGTCCATAAAAACAGGACCAGCTCTCAGCCTTTCTTTATTGTGTCCGGATGGTCACTGCCTTACTCACCTCCAGCCCTTCATGGTTTATCTCTGAGCTGATAGATACAGTGAGCTCAACGCTCGTGGGTAGTGTGTTTATCCAGTACTCGTCCACCGTCAGTACAGCAGCATGCTCATGACTGTCCGCCGCGAAGAGTGTGTCTCCACTTACGTTAGTGATGGCCGTATGATAGCCGTGCAAACTCGTCTCTCCTTCTATTTTAGCGCTTATTCTAACAGTATCACCCGGCATGTAAACCTGGTTCATCGTAGGGGAATACACCGTTATCGTAGCCGTGGGCAATGTTTCAGACTTCTTGCAGGAATACAGACCGCTCCCCAGTATGAATAATGCGGCAAGGAGAAAAACGTTTGGTCTCATTAATCAGTTTGTTTTAGAAAAGATATTGTATCGCGGCTTCAGCTTTATACTTTACAGTCACTGCCCCTCCGGCAATGTTTTGAGATAATGGTACGCTATATGTTGCCATCAGCGCTATGTCTTTGATAAAGGTTTGAAAGCCAAAGGTACCATACGTTACGTTCCCTCCGGATGAGTGGTTGATCCATCCTTTCGTATAGTTTTCGTAGTCTTCCGCAGTACTTTCAAATCTTAAGCCTCCCATGGGCAACAACACGTACTTGTCCTTTTCCAGGGACACAAATCCCAGCAGAGCAGCGTTAAACTTGTTGCCGTATTTGTAGGAAATAGAGTTTGGTGTAGTTAGCACATAAGCTACCTCTATATTGATACCCGCTTTGCCTTTTCTCAGGGAGTAATTGGCACTCCCCGTAAAGTCCCAGGAGTTAGTACCCGCCTGCATTGAAGTGGTAGTAGCCTCCGCAGTCGAGGTCGGACTGTAGCTACCCGTCGGTGCCTTTATTCCTCCGCCGATCTGTAGGTTGTGTTTTAGCACGGGGCCGCAGTCATCTTTGGTAATAAGCTGATACGTCGTCATCATGGTGATGTCGCCTATGCCGCGTACATCTTCATTGCCGCCATCGAGGGTCGTATTGTTTATATGATAAGGAATGAATGCATACACTTGCCATCTGGTGCTCAGGCTATACCGGCCAAAAGCCTGGATAGTAAAGTATTGCTCCTCGGATGTTCCGTCTCCTGTGCCCGCTGCTTCGTGGTCTTCGTGCTGCGATGTGTAATAGCGGAACTGAGAATACAGTCCGGCAAAATGCTTTTCGGAAAGGGGAAGCAGTCCTAAGCTTTGGTTGCTTGAAGACCCTCCGCAAACATTACACGCGAAGGCCGTACCAGCGATCATGCTAAACAGTATGGAGATAAACCCTCTTTTCATTCAAAGTATATTAACTCAGGTGCGAAAGTAAAATTAATCAGGGGAACGCTCGTCCCCCTGATCTTATTATTCCATAACTATTTTTCCCTTCATCACCGGATGTAGCGAACAATAGTAGTTGGAGCTTTGCGATACGACCATTGACCATGATTGTTTTGTAGGAAGCATAGAAGATGACCATGCCTTAGAAGCTTCCTCAGTTATGTCATGTGTCACAACGTCCATGTTGACGAACACAACAGTATCACCTTGTTTCGCGTACAGCTCCGCGGGAATAAACTTCATCTCTGATATGGCTACAGAATGGGTTCCATGTATTGGGGCTGTCTTGGTTGTTTCATTTACTTCCTCCTTGCCGCTTTCAGAGGGTGTGCAGCTTTCAGCAACGGTGCATAAGCATGCCACACTCACTGCAATGAGAAGGGCTTTGAATGGATTCATGATTATTTGTGTTTTTTCTGAACCATTTCAGCATGGCCCAGGTGAGCTCTTAATGCAGGTAACACGTCCACCAATAGTTTCTTCAGCTCCGCGTTTTCCGTTTCAGGTATCAGCAGGTTCTCAACCGCGCTGATTACCGCCTTATGATAGGCTACTTCATTGTCTATATATGCTTTGTCAAATGCCTTCCCCGATTTGCTGCTTAGCATTTTCCTTGTCTTTGTGGCGTCTGCAAGCAGTTGCTGACTTACGGCATTGTCTTTCGGTGTCACTCCCAGCTTCTTGGCAAGTGCCACAGCCTGGCCTATCACAGCCTCATGATCTCTCGCCATTGTCTCGGCAAAGTTCTTCACCTCCTTGTTTTTGGTTTTCTGCTTTGCCAGTATTGCATAATCGATGTCTATCTGGTTGGCTACTACAGCCACAGATGCGACTTCCGGATCGGAGAGCTTCGGGTTTCCCTGTGCTTGCGCCGCGAAAGTGAAGCAGGAGCAAACGGCCGCTCCTGTGGCCCACATTCTGAAGGTTCTTGAAAGTGTCATTGTTGTTGGTTTTCTTAATTAGAGCACCAACGGACACATATGTTACAATTTCACTCCTGCAATCTTTCGCTGTCACACTTCCGCAGTCCTCCTGCTTGGGCCTAATTGCTCATCACTCCCCGCATAGATCGCTCGCTTAAAGATGCGATCCTGGCTTGCCATGCTTTTGCCAGCTTCATTAGCTGAGGCCTGTGCTGTGGTCCATCCTGCATTTCATTGTATATCTCCAGGTCCACGGCCGATCTGTTCTTCAGAACCAGTGAGATCGAGAGGTCTTTGCTGTGGTCTTCAGATATGCCTCCGCCTCCGTTTTTTCTGTTTTGTCCCGCGCCGGCGCTCACTACATTACAGTGTGCAACGTCCTTTAGTTTTATAAGGTGCACCTTCCCGCCCTGGCTGTTGTCAATATAGAGAAGCATCTTTTTTACTTCATCCATTGCGATCAGCCGGTTGGCAAACGCATCCTTCGTAGTAATGTCCAGAGAATGATTAAAGACGACATGGTTATATAGGTCGCTTAGTTGCTTCTTCTTTTTACGTGCCGCCATCCGTCCGTATACCACAAATATTGTAATAGCGGCTCCCATCAATAGAATTATCCCCATTGCAAATAAGATAGTCTGTACCATGTTGTAAACGTTTAAAGTGCTTGATCAATATTTCCTCGCTATCTCAGCAGCATCCTTTTCCAGTGCCACGCTTTCTGAAACAGCATTTTCATGTCCGATACCTTGTCATACTTTTCGTTGTAGAATCGGAATACCCACTCATTGGCGTCACCCTGTGCTACCTGAAGCTCCAGATCAATGGATGCGAGACGCTTCGCGGACGAGCCACCGGGGTTGTTTGCCGAATGTGAATAGCGCTTTACAATTTCACACGTCTTGAGGTTAGTAATATCTATGACCTTTGCAGCTACTTTTCCTTCGCTGTTCTCCACATAAAGTAGTTTTCCCGCTGCCTTATTGATGGCCATCCCTTTGTTTCTCCACACGAATGCTTTATCCATGGTTATATCATGTGATGACGCCAGGTGTTTTAGCGTCGAGAATTCCAGATCCGGATTGGGTGCCTTTCGTAGAAAGTACACCAGGCCTGCAGCACCCGCTGCGGCAGCGATGCCAATCAATAGTATAGACATAATTTTCAGGTTAAGTGCAGGAGTCGCAAGACACGGCTCCCGCAGTGGTCACTTGTATATGGTTAGCTCTTATTAGTCACGTCAAGTATCCTGAACCTTTTCAGGCCTGCAGGTACTTTCCATTGCACTTCCTCAGCTTTTCTGAAGCCAATCAGTGCGGCGCCCATCGGAGTTGTGATGGATACTTTATTCTGGCGCATGTCTGCATTGCTCGGCATCACTAACGTGAACTCCATTATTTTATTGGTCTCAAGGTCAAGGATCGAGACTTTTGAGTTGATCCTTATGGCATGAGCGGGAAACGCATCTTTCTTTACTACAACTGCGCGGCTCAGTTCATAGGCCAGGGTCATCTCTTCATGCTTTTCAGGCATGTTGTCAATGTATGGCTTCAACAGCTCGTAGTCTTCTTCCGTGATCAGCACGGGATTTAATTTTTGAGTTTTCATTGTTTCTTTATTTTAGTTAAGAATAGTGGCTCGCGCCAGGTTATCGCTTAGGCGGTCGTCCATGTTGCCAAAGTATATTTCCTCAAAGCTCTTGGACTGATGTGCATCGATCTTCGTGATGAACTTCGATGGATGTATATCAGCCAATGTTCTGAATCCGCAGGCTTCCATCATTTCGATAGTCGCTTTTATCGTGTTCCTGTGGTAGCTCGCTACCCTTACCCGCTTGTCAGTTACCGAAAGCCCTTTGTACAAGGAAGGGTCCTGTGTGGCCACTCCAACGGGACAATGACCACTATCACATTTCAGTGCCTGAACGCAGCCCAGCGCAAACATCATTCCCCTTGCGCTATAGCAGGCGCTCGCACCAAGCGACAGTACTTTCAGGATGTCAAATGCCGTAATGATCTTTCCCGCGGCGATCAGCTTCACGTGCTTGGTGAACCCGAAGGTCCTGATGGTCTGATATGCAAAGGACAGTGCATCATAGAGCGGCATGCCAATGTTGTCAGTAAATTCCAGCGGAGCTGCGCCTGTACCGCCTTCGGATCCATCTATGGTAATGAAGTCAGGGTAGATCCGTGTAACTGTTATGGCGTTACAGATGTCAACGAACTCCTGCTTGTCTCCGATGCACAGTTTAAAGCCTACCGGCTTGCCCCCAGATAATTCCCGAAGGAAGCCAACGAACTGCATCATCTCAACAAAGTTGGAGAATGCACTGTGGGCTGGTGGAGACGCTACCGTTGTGAACGGCTGCACGTTCCGGATCTCTGCTATCTCCTCCGTGTTCTTTTGCGCTGGAAGTATTCCTCCATGCCCAGGCTTCGCTCCTTGTGATAGTTTTAATTCTATCATTTTCACTTTGGCAAACCCAGCTTTGATCCTGAACAGCTCGGGAAAGAAGTTACCTTCGTCATCACGGCACCCAAAGTAGCCCGTGCCTATCTGCCAGATAAGATCGCCTCCCTGCTGGTGATAGTTGCTTATTCCTCCTTCACCTGTATTTTGAGCAAAGTTGCCGAGTGCTGCTCCTTCATTAAGCGACTGTATCGCAGTTTTACTGAGCGCGCCATAGCTCATCGCTCCTATATTGAAGATGCTGGCGGTATACGGCTGGCTGCAAAAAGAGTTTCCAATAGTTACCCGAAGGTCCTTATCAGTAATTTTTGCCGGGAAGATGGAGTGAGCCACCCATGTATGACCCAGTTTGCCGGGATCTTCCTGCATACCGAAAGCAACTGTTTGCTTTTCGTTTTTCGCCCGCTGGTAGACTATAGATCTTTGCCTGCGGTTAAATGGTTTGCCGTCCAGGTCCGATTCCCAGAAGTATTGCCTGAGCTCGGGCCTGATGGATTCAAAAAAATACCTGAAGTATCCAAGCAACGGATAGTTCCTCAGTACCGAATGCTTTTCCTGCCTTGTATTGGCAATGGCCAATAGGGCAAGCGGTAGGGTAATGATTAGGGCCCATAACCAGTTTGGACTTATAAAAAGGGCGGATAAAAGGACGATTATACTCAGGAAAAAAACAAATCCGAGTATAATGCCTTTTGCCGAAACCCTTGTGAGATTCCGTGACATAACATTATGAATTAGTTGAAAAAAGGACTACCTGGGTAAATCCCCGAACCTTAGATGTAGGCCGGGGTCAGGGTGTTAAAGTCCTTAAAGTTTGAAATGTAAAATGCTTTAAAACAAAAGCAATGGAAATGATTAACTGGTCGTGAAGAGATCACAGCACTGCTCGCAATCTCTGTGAGATTGAACTTGCAGTTGGTCGTATGCTGTAATTGATTGTTCACATCACAAAGGTAGGAGTATTTGCCGGCTCAATTGTTAAAAGTTAATCAAAGCTCTTGCTTTATTCGTCCGGAACATAGGTCTCAATGTCGGTCAAAGCGGTTACTGCGTGGCATTGTAGGGGAGGATAGCAACTGGGAATTGTCCGTGGCTGATGGCGTCATTTACAAAGTATTTCCTGAAAATGTCTGCAAGGTTTCTGGTTCCTTTCTGTATCATCAGTAATCCCTCGTGCCCATCCATATATTGTTTTATCGCAGAATACGGATGCTCAGACCGGATTAGTTCGTAGCTCATGTCTGCTATTGCTGAGTATTTGTCGCACAGCGACTGAAGATATTCGCGGGTACTATCCTCAGGTTCTGTGGGTTTAAGTACAGACATAAGTCTTACTGGCAAGCGCTTATTGTCACTTGTGCTTATAAGGATACTGAATGCGATCTCGTTCAATGGGTACTTCTGTTTAATAGCTACGTAGACCGTTGAAAGATCGTAAGTGTCTGGAAGTTCTGGAATGGCTATTATGGTATTACTCAGTTCATTCACCAGCTTGATGGCCGTGTCTCCAAGGAACAGCCTTTCCACCCAGTTCTTGTCTTTGACGCCAACAACAATGATATCTGCAGTAATCGTTGTTTTTAGCTTTAGAAGCGCGGTGTCCAGGTTACTTGTAG